>JAIBJM010000086.1 GCA_020029535.1 Gammaproteobacteria bacterium
CCAGACGCGGGGTGAGGCTCTCGCCTATGTCGCCGTCGATCAACAGGAAAACGGCTGCCGCAGGCCGGAATTCCTGCTTCGCTTGGCGGGCCAACACCAGGTAGTCACCGACCGACAAACCACTGAGGCCCAGCCCATAAACCAGCTCCTCAGACCCTAGGCGTGCCGCCAACTGGCCTTTCAGGGTATCGGCGTAGTCGTTCATCAGGGATTCCACGAAACTGTCGCCGATGACGACGAGCGGATGGCTGCCGGACTGGTAGTCGAAGGGTGCGATCTGCCCGTAGTTGTTGGTGACGCCCCGGTGGGCGTTGAGCATCGCCCAGGTAAACGAATAGGTGTAGGGCAGATGCGGTTCATAGCCGACCAAGGGCCAGCGTTCGACTTGTTCGGTGCGGTAGAGGCCCATGGATACCGGCAGAAAGCGCAAAACCACTTCCAGGAAAAGCAGCACTGCCAAGACGCCGAGTCCCAGCCAAGCTAATTTGGAAAAGACAGAACGCATGGCTGATCAGAAGTTGAAATAGATGAACTCGGAAACGCCGTGGGAAGCATTGATGGCGGCGAGCAGCAGCACAACCACGGCCGATCCGCCCAAGGCGGCCCAACACAACGCATAAGGCCAGCTCGCCACCGCCAGGTGCCCCGTGCGCAGGCGAGCCATGATTTCCTGGGAATTGGGCAGACCCCAAGCCATGGCCAGCAGCAGCGCCGTCCAGCCGAGCTGGCGAACACCAGCGAAAACATCCAGGTGCCCGAAAGTAATGCCGTCCCGCAGGGAGCCCAGCAACGGCTGCCACTCCAGCGGCACTATCAGGCCGCCCGCCCCGGCCATGGCGCCCAGGACACGCAGGGCGGCATCAACGCTGGTGGCGCGGAAGAATACCCATGCGACCACGACGCAGAGAAAGGTCAGTAGCAGCGAAGCCATGCGCCCTGCCGCTGTGGAATGCTCCGGATCCTGGCCGTGGCGCAAGGCCTGCCAGAAATGATTGATGATCAGATAGCAGCCATGCAGGCCGCCCCAGATGACAAAGGTCCAGCCAGCGCCATGCCACAGGCCACCGAGGAGCATGGTAGCCATCAGGTTCACGTAACGCAGCACTGATCCCTTACGGTTGCCACCCAAGGCGAAGTAGAGGTAGTCGCGCAGGAAGCGCGACAGTGTCATGTGCCAGCGCCGCCAGAAATCAACGATGTTGCGGGCCTTGTAGGGAGAGTTGAAATTGAGGGGCAGGTCCACATTGAACATCTTGGACAGCCCGATGGCCATGTCCGAATAGCCGGAAAAATCGAAGTAGAGCTGCAGGGTGTAGGCCAACGCCCCGCCCCAGGCTTCGATCAGCGTGAGATGGACACCCGCGGGCGCATCGAAGACCGGCGCCACGAAGGGCTGTATGCCGTCGGCCAGAATGACCTTCTTGAACAGACCCATGAGGAAGAAGCCAGTGCCGACGAGGAAGTTGTCCAGGCGGAAACGGTAGGTCTCGTCCCGGGCGAACTGGGGCATCATTTCCGCGTGGTGCAGCACTGGCCCCGCGATGAGGTGAGGGAAATAGGTGACGAAAAGCACGTAGGGGATGAACCGCGGCTCCCGCACCTTGCCTTGATAGGTGTCCACCAGGAAAGCGATCTGGGTGAAGGTGAAGAAGGAGATGCCGATGGGCAGTACGATGGCAGGCAGGCTCCAGCCAGTGCCCACCACCGCGTTCGCCGAATCAACAAAAAAATTCGCGTATTTGAACCAACCCAAGGCCCCAAGGTCAGCAACCAGCGCCAGAATGAGCACCCGCTTGGCTGCTGGCTTATCACCCCGAGCCAGGTAGCGCAGGATGACTTGACCCGCCGCGAAGTTGGCGATGATGGACCCCATGAGCAGCAGGATGTACCGAGGGCTCCAGTAGCCATAGAAGGCGATGGACACCAACGCCAGCCATGCGGCAGCGGTTCGCAGGCAGCGATAGCCGGAAAGGGCGAAGAAAACGCCCAGAGTCAGGGGCAGGAAGTAGAAAAGGAACTCGTAGGAATTGAACAGCACGCTGGGGAAGACCTTGGAGTTGCAGCCTCAAGCGACGCCGCGCGCACCCTTGAGTCCCACCTTCGACAGTTGAGCGGAATTCTTTCCGACGGCTACAAGGCAGTGCGCCTCGATCCAGCTGAGAATCCCCGGAGAGAGAAAGATCGCCAGCCCCACGTAACTGCGCCCGCCAAATATCTGCCAATATGATGTTGCAGACAGTATAGATGTCCTCTGGGCGGAGCGCATAGGCCGCGAAAACCTGTGGCCGGTACAACTTACCCCAGCGGACGTGCGTGCGGAACTTCAAACCGCCGTTGCTCAGCCTGGTTCATCGGGTTTTCACAGAACGCTCCTTATGTCCGGTCGCAGGCCACCACCGGCAAGCCATGGACAAAAGGTCGCCAAATACAGACTTCAATCCTGGACCGCCATCACACTTTTCCGTCTACTCGCGGCTGCACCCCGCAGTGCGGTGGAGGAGACTGTCGCAAATTTGCACAGGGTGCGGAGCCTCGATTGCGCGTGTAGGTTACGTATCCGGAACCGATTTCCACAAAGAGTTTTGGAGCGAGACATGGCAGAGAAAATACTTGCCGCATCAGTGTCATCAGTGTCGCTTGCAGGGCTAGTAGCCCTCTTTATCTCTCAGCCAGCAAGTGCGCTGTCCGTAATTCCCGGCGCCAGCGGATACGGTTTGGATACGCCAGCAGGCCGTGGCGGAACGGTGTACAAGGTAACCAATCTCAACGCATCCGGCACCGGTTCCCTAACCGCGTGCGTGAATGCGTCGGGGCCGCGTGTGTGCGTCTTCGAAGTGTCTGGCACCATCTCAATCAACGGCCAGCTCGACATCATCAATCCGAATATCACCATCGCCGGGCAGACCGCGCCATCGCCGGGCATAATGCTCCGCAACACGCAAGTGGTCATCTACACCTCCAATGTGCTGATCCAGCACATTCACTTCCGGGCCGGCGATGCCGTCAATGGACCCAATCCCGAGGACCGCGACAACCTGACCATCTTTGGGCTGGAATCCAATCCCGCCAGGAACATTGTCATCGACCACAACTCCTTCTCCTGGTCAATTGATGAAATGGTGAGTGCCTGGGGTAACTGGGATCAGGTCACCTTCAGCAACAATATTTTCGCCGAGCCGCTGCATGAATCTCTCCATCCGAAAGGAGCGCACGGATACGGTCCTCTGCTCAGCGGACCGAATGCAGGCAGCGTATCGGTCATCGGCAACCTGTTCGCCCATGCTGCATACAGAAATCCGGCGTCTACGGCGAGGAACTTCGTCTACGCGAACAATGTGGTCTACAACCGGGTGGACGCAGATGTTTCGATCCACGACTACCTTAACGTGCCAATCAATGCCAGCTTTGTCGGCAACAGTTTCATACGCGGACCGAGCTTCAACTGGAACAGCTCCCCTATCCTTATCGATAGCGCGCTCACATCCGGTTCCAAAATCTACGTCAGCGACAACTACGCTACGGAGCGGTCCGGCGCCACGCAAACCAGTCTGGTAGGCGCCTCATCGGGCGCCTCCGTATCCGGCTTGTTGGTATCGACACTCCCGGCATGGCCGACCGGCCTGGTCGCCCTCTCCACCGCCAACAACGTTGCCTACAACTCCGTGTTGGCCAATGCCGGCGCACGACCCACCGACCGCGATACGGTCGACACCAGAATAGTCAACAGCGTAAAGAACCGCACAGGACAGATCGTCAACTGTGTCGCCGCGGACGGCTCGACCCGATGTTCCAAGAATGCGGGCGGATGGCCAACCATGGCTGCCAACACAAGAGCGCTGACCCTGCCTGCCGATCCGAATGCAGTCCGCAGCGATGGCTATACCAATCTCGAAGCTTGGCTTCACACCTACTCGGCCCAAGTGGAGAACAGCACAGGAAACTCGACTTCAACTGTCGAGCCGATGCCCCCGGTCCAGGTTATCGTGCAGTAATCGTTTGGGTCAGTATGCTTTCTTGTCCGCCCATATCAGCATCAGGGTCCTGAAAATGATCTTGATGTCCAGTAACCAGGACCAGTGGCGCAGATACTCGAGATCGTAGTGGATCCGTGCCTTCAGGTCGTCGAGACTGGAGAGCTCTCCGCGACAGCCGTTGATCTGCGCAAGACCGGTGATCCCCGGGGGCACCTTGTGACGGATCATGTAGCCCGGAACCAGCTTGCGGTATTCCTCGTTGTGCGCAACCGCATGAGGCCTGGGTCCCACAAGACTCATGGTCCCCTGCAACACGTTGAATAGCTGCGGCAACTCATCGATGGAAGTCTGGCGCAGAAACCTGCCAATGACAGTAACGCGTTTGTCATCCTTGGTAGCCTGCGCAACGGTTGGTCCGTCTTCCGTGACAGTCATCGTCCTGAATTTGTAGACAATGATCTCCTGCCCATCGATGCCGTAACGACGCTGGCGGAATACCACCGGACCGCGCGATGTCATGGCTACCAACCCTGCAACCACCAACAACAGCGGAGAAAGCATCAAGACACCAATTCCGGCCGCCGCAATGTCGGTCAGGCGTTTGATGGTTCCACCGTAGCCAGACAGCGGGGTTTCGCACATTGCGACTACCGGAACCCCTAATACGTCAGCCGTGCGCGCCTGGATGAGATCGAACACGAATACGTCGGGCACGTAATAGATCGATGCAGTGGTGTCGCGCAGCTGCCCTAACATGTTGAGCACCCGCTGCACGTGCCGCATGGGCAGGGCTATGAATATCACGTCGACGGCATTTGCCTGGACGTAACCCACCAGATCTGGGAGTCTGCCACGCAATGGCATGACGACTTCTCCCCCAAGACGATCGAGTCCACGGTCGTCAAAGAAACCGTCCACCTGCACATGCAGCGATTGCAACCGCTGCGCCAATGCCTGACTCGCGTCGTTATATCCGGCGATGATGGCGCGTTTGGTATTTTCGCGCGACACCAGAATTGAGCGAAACCAGAACTGCATCGGTACCATCAGCAGCACCAGGGCCACGGGGGTAACAACGGCCCACCATGCGAGCAGCTGAACCGGATAAAAGGAAAGTATCTGGGTAGCCAGCAAGAAAGCCAGCAGCACCAGCAGGTTCAAGCACCAGCGGAACAGCAATGCCACGGCCAGCGCGCGATGTGGTGATATCAGCAACGATGTCAGACTTTCCTTCGGTCTAACGACGATAAACGTCGAAACCGCAACCAGGCCCAGTAGCAGGGTGTAACGATCGCTGGTCTGCAGGTCGAGACTGCGGGAGACGATTTGCAACATGGCGGCCGCGACTATCGCGGGTAGCACAGATTGCATGACCCTCACTAGCGATACAGAGAAACTGCTCTTGAGGATGAGTGGTTCTGACATCTTCCCTCGACTGAAACGTGCCTGACGGAAGAATGGCTGGAATCCATACTTCCTTGTCGAATCTGCCCGCTCGGCAGGCGAGCCACGGACTATAACCCAGCAGCCTGTTGGCCCGACATACCGGGACCATGGCTTGTGACTTAAGTCATCTTCGGCGAGTCATGAAGTAAGCTACCCTGCGTCCATCAGTTGCAGCTGCCGCCCCTCTGTCATGTGTGGAATTGCCGGAATTCTGAATTTGGCCGACCAGGCGTCTCCGGCTCAGGAAAGGCTGCAGGCCATGATACTAAGCCTGCGGCACCGCGGACCCGACGGATTTGGCTATCACCGCGAGGGCCCAGTGGGGCTGGCGCATGCGCGCTTGAGCATCATCGACCTCGCCACGGGCGGCCAACCCATCTGCAACGAAGACGGCACCGTCTGGGTGGTATTCAACGGTGAGATCTTCAACTACATAGAGCTCCGCAATGAGCTCCTGCGGCACGGACACACCTTCCGCACACAATCGGATACCGAAGTAATCGTTCATCTCTACGAGCAGTACGGTCGGGACTTCGTCCGTCACCTCAACGGGCAATTCGCCATAGCCCTTTGGGATCGCGGCAACCAGCGGCTTGTCCTGGCCCGCGACCGGGTCGGGATACGTCCGCTGTTCTACTGTAGCGGCGGAAACCAGTTCGCTTTTGCGTCCGAGGTGAAAGCCCTCTTTGCCTCGAATATCGTGCGCCCGGAAATAAATCCCTCATCGCTGGCCCAGGTATTCACCTACTGGTCCACGCTTCCGGGGGCGACTCCTTTCAGCAATGTCGATGCACTCCCACCCGGGTGCATGATGGTTCATGAGCGTGGCAAGAGCACCGTCAGCCGCTACTGGGACTGGGATTTTGATCCAGACAGCATTGCATACGACCGGAGTGCGGGGAGTTTTGCGGAAGAACTACGATCGTTGCTGGTCGACTCGGTACGGCTGCAGCTACGCGCCGATGTACCGGTAGGCGCATACCTGAGTGGTGGCCTGGACTCATCGATTATCACCACCATCATCAAGACGCTGACCGATACACCGCTGCGCAGTTTCTCCCTGACGTTTGCCGACCAGGAATTCGATGAAAGAGAGTTCCAGCAGGCCATGGTCCGGCATCTTGGAACCGATCACACTGAGCTCACCTGCACGCGCGAAGACATTGCCAAGGCATTTCCCCGGGCGATCTGGCATTGCGAGACACCGATCGTACGCACAGCGCCTGTGCCACTGATGCTGCTGTCGGGCTCCGTACGGCAGCATGGCTTCAAGGTCGTACTGACCGGCGAAGGCGCGGACGAAGTCTTTGGCGGCTACGACCTGTTCCGCGAAGCCCGGGTGCGACGCTTCCTGGCCCGACAGCCGCATTCAAAATGGCGCGGCCGCCTGTTCGAGCGACTCTACCCTTACCTGCGCCACTCGCCGACCAGCAATGCCATGTCGCGGCAGTTTTTCGCGCGCGGCAACGAACCTCCCGACCGACCCTCCTATGCACACATGCCAAGGTGGCAGACCACGCAGCGCGTGCTGAGATTCATGACTCCGGAGCTGCAGCAGCGCTTCGCCGGATGGAATGCCATGGATGCCGTGGAGCAACAGCTCCCCGCCGGCTTCGGTGCCTGGAACAATCTCGGACGCGATCAATACCTCGAGGCCACGCTGCTGATGTCCGGATATCTGCTGTGTTCCCAGGGTGACCGCGTTGCGATGGCGAATTCCATCGAGGGCCGCTTTCCCTACCTCGATCACCGTCTGATCGAGTTCGCCTGTCGCCTGCCACCGAGACTCAAGCTGAGTGGACTGCAGGAAAAGTACCTGCTGCGCCGGTCGTTCTTCAACGATCTGCCGCGGGCCGTTGCCGCACGAACCAAGCAACCCTATCGGGCGCCGGACAGCATCAGCTTCTTCCGCGACGGCAAGCTCGTGGGCTATGCCGCCGAGCTGCTCGACGCGACTTCGATCCGCGATGCGGGCTATTTCGACAGCGATGCAGTGGCGAAACTCGTAAGAAAGTGTTCGGCCGGCGCCGCAATCGGCTTCAGCGACAACATGGCCTTCGTTGGTGTGCTGTCGACAATGCTGCTGCATGACATGTACGTGCGCGGCGCCAGCCCGACCGGGTATCACTGAACCAGGACCGATCATGACGCTCGTCCAGAACTTTCTCGATCGCGCCGTACAGTCCAGCCCGGACAAGACCGCGGTCATCAGCGGCGGCCAGCACTACAGCTACGCGGATGTCAGCACGCGCGCCGACAGGATGGCTGGCGCGCTACAGCAGAACGGGGTGGTCCGCGGCGACCGTGTGGTCATACTGCTCGACAACGGCCTTGAAGCCGTGGTGGCGATCTTCGGTGTGCTGCGCGCCGGAGCCATCTTCGTCGTCACCAGCGCGCAGACCAAACAGGACAAGCTGGCCTACCTGCTGGAGAATTCCGGCGCAACCGCACTCATCAGCTCCAGCCAGTTCGCTGGCGTGTACGAAGGCGCCGTGGCGCAATCTCCGGCCTGCCGGACGGTAATCGTCTCGGGTCTCCCCGTGCCGCACGCCGGCGGCGAGCGCTGCCATCTTTCGATGGAGAAGGTGTTCGCTTCGCCGGATCTGGTTCCAACCGATCCGGGCACCATCGACTACGATCTCGCGAGCCTGATATACACCTCGGGCTCTACCGGCAAGCCCAAAGGGGTGATGCTTTCACATATCAACATGTTCACCGCGGCCAATTCCATTGCGCAGTACCTCAGTCTGCGCAGTGCAGACCGGATTGTCTGCGCCCTGCCACTCGCGTTTGACTACGGCCTCTACCAGGTGCTGCTCGCATTCAATGTGGGCGCCACGGTTCTTCTTGAGAAGTCCTTTGCGTTTCCGGTGAAGATTCTGGACGTCATGGTGCGGGAAAGGGTCACCGTACTGCCAGGCATACCGACCATCTTCTCGATGCTGCTCAGCCTGGAGACGCTGCGGGAATACGACCTTTCCTCACTCCGGATCATCACGAACACGGCCATGGCCCTTCCGGTCAACCAGATTGCGGATCTGCGCAGAACATTTCCGCACGTGCAGCTGTTTTCCATGTATGGGCTTACCGAGTGCAAACGGGTCAGTTATCTGCCGCCCGATCAGCTGGACATCCGGCCCACCAGCGTCGGCCGTGGTATGCCCAACGAAGATGTATGGCTGGTCAACGAAGCAGGCGAGCGCCTGCCCAATGGATCGACCGGCGAACTGGTGATTCGCGGCAGCAACGTGATGCGCGGGTACTGGAGGGATGCGGCCACCACGGCCGAAAAGCTCAAGCCAGGACCGTTGCCGGGCGAGGCCATCCTCTATTCGGGTGACATATTCCGCAGCGATGAGGAAGGCTACCTGTACTTCGTCGGCCGGCGCGACGATCTGATCAAGAGTCGCGGCCAGCGCGTCAGCCCCCGCGAAATCGAGGATGCCCTCTATCGCATGCCAGAGATACTGGAAGCGGCAGTCGTGGGTGTGCCGGACGCGCTTCTGGGGCAAGCCATCAGGGCTTTCGTGGCGTTGCGTCCCGGTGCCGATTGCACTCCGAAGCAGATACTGGCGCATTGCCGTGGTCTGCTGGAAGACTATATGGTGCCCAGGGACGTGACCGTTCTACCTGCACTGCCCAAGACCGATACGGGCAAGATACGCAAGACCGGACTGGCAGACCTCGTCGCCACGATCAAGAATTCCGCTTCCGGAGAGAAGAAATGAGTGATATTGGCAAGCAGATTCGTTCCTACATCGAAGAGAACTTCATCGTCAGCGCCGCTGCAACCCTCAATGACGGCGATTCCCTGCTCGACAAGGGCGTGGTCGATTCCACCGGCTTCATCGAGCTGATCACCTATCTTGAGGAACAGTTCGGCATCCAGGTGCGCGACAACGAAATGGTTCCGGAAAATCTCGACAGCATCGGCAACCTGACCGCCTACGTGCAGCGCAAGCTGTCAGGCACCTGATTCCACATGTCCACTGAATACCATCCCCAACGATTGCAGCTGGACTGCAATACGGAAATCGACCGCATCTGCGAACGCATGCGTTACATCGTGCGGGAGCAGCTGCGCCGCAAGGGCGTCATCATCGCCATGTCGGGCGGAGTCGACAGCTCTGTGTGCGCCGCGCTCGCCGTGCGCGCATTCGGCGGGACCCACATGCTGGGCCTGCTTCTTCCTGAACATGAATCGGCTGCCACCAGCGCGCAGCTTGGCCAGGTCGTGGCCGAGCAGCTCGGCATCGGTTTTTTGACCGAACACATCGGACCTGCCCTCGATGCAGCCGGCTGCTACCGGCATCGCGACGATGCCATACGCCGCGTGTTTCCGGATTACACTCCCGAATGGAAGCTCAAGATCGTCATCGCCGGCGGTGCGATGGCCGGCATGACATTCTTCAAGCTGGTGGTTCAGCCACCCGGTGGCGAACTGCGCGAAGCCCGCCTGCCCGCAAAGGAGTATCTGCAGATCGTGGCAGCCACGAACTACAAGCAGCGCTTCCGCAAGGCGATCGAATATTTCCACGCCGACCGGCTGCACTACGCAGTGATCGGCACGCCGAACCGCCTTGAGTACGATCAGGGATTCTTCGTCAAAGGTGGCGACGGGCTGGCGGATCTCAAACCCATCGCCCACCTCTACAAGACACAGGTGTATCAGCTGGCCCGCGCGCTGGGTCTGCCCGACGCCGTATGCAATGCGCGGCCGACCACGGATACGTATTCCCTTTCACAGGGACAGGACGAGTTTTACTTCGGCCTGCCGTACGAGAAGATGGATGTTGCCCTGTGGTGCCACAATCACGGTCGCCCGGCCGCAGAGCTTGCCGCAGCCATCGGAGTTTCCGAAAGTGCGGCGACACGGGTATACGCAGACATCGAATCGAAGCGCCGTGCCACGGCCTATCTGCACACCCCACCCGTTCTGATTGACGCCGTCACCGAACTCAAGAACTTCCAGCGGAGCGCATCGTGACCGATGCCGGGCTCCGCGAGGAGTTGCTGGCCCAGTTGCATGCCGGGCTGACACCCTCCCCCGACAAGCCCGACGAGACCGTCGAATCGACGCTGCATGCGCTGTGGCACACAGCCGCCGGTGCACCCTGTTCCGCGGCACGCGCTTCCACACCGCTGACGGCATTGAATGCCGTTTCGCAGCAGCAATTGCGGGAATTGGTCAGCCGACGCCTGGCAGGTGAACCGCTGGCATACCTGACCGGCCGGCAACAGTTCATGGGCATCGAGTTCCATACGGCTCCCGGCGCTCTGATCCCCAGGCGCGAGACCGAAATCGTCGGCAAGGATGCACTGGCCCTGCTGCACGCCATGCTGGCCGGTCATCCTCATCCGAACGTGCTGGATCTGTGCACGGGCAGCGGCAACCTCGCCATAGCGCTCGCCCACCATGTGCCTGCCGCGCGAATCTGGGCCGCCGACCTGGAGCAACCGGCTCTTGAAGTGGCGGCCGCCAATGCAAAACTGCATGGCCTGGCGGATCGCATCCGGTTCCTGCAGGGCGATCTGCTGGATGCCCTGGGCGGCGATTCCGCCCGCAGC
>JAIBJM010000014.1 GCA_020029535.1 Gammaproteobacteria bacterium
GCCAGCCGACCTGGCTTTGGCGACGATGGCGGGCCCGAGCTTTACATCCGGCGCGCAGATGATGAGGCCATCGGCGCCCTGTGCCGCCAGGTTGTCGATGGCGCTCATGACTTTCTCGCCGTCGGGGGCCGCGATCCTGACCAGCTCGAAATTCTTTTCCCTGGCGGCGCGTTCGGCGAAGCGCCACTCGTCCTGGAACCACGGCTCTTCCGCCTGTTTCACCACGAAGCCGATTTTCACCGTCGAATCGGCGCGCTGACAGCCGCTGAGGCAGAGCACGGCGGCGGTGAGGGGCAGGGCCAGCAACAGGGTGCGTCGGGTTGTCATGGATATTCCTGTCGTTGTCACGAGAAGGAGTGCAGGTCCGCTGCGCGGGCCAGCGCCAGCAGGCCTGTGGCGGCCAGCGTCTCGTCATGCTGCTGCACATCGATATCGAAGCGGCGCAGCGCCAGCACATAAGCGGCGGTGAGGGCCGGCGCACCGATCAGATGAACCGTGTGGCCGCGTGCCTGCGTGCACCAGTCCGAATCGAGCAATTCGTGCGCGATCAACAGGCCGGATAGATAAGAGGAGAGCTGCCCGGGTTGCAACACTCCCATCAGGCCGTTGGTGCGCACGCTGAACAGATGATGCAGCAGTCCGCCGCTTTGGCGCGCACGGTCCATGCCTTGCAGGAAGGCATCCCGATCCAGGCTGGAGTCTCCGCTCATCAGACGGCCGAGCAGGCTGTGCTTGCGCAGTATGTCGAATACCTCGCCGGTCATGGCGGTGAAGAATTCCCGGACGCAACCCCCTTCAATGCGGGCCCACTTGCTGTGGGTGCCCGGCATGCACACGAGGTGGGCCTGGGTGTCGACGCGCTGCATGAGACCGCACAGCTGCGCCTCTTCGCCGCGCAGCACGTCGAATGCATGGTTGTCGTTGCGGTACCTGAGGCCCGGGGCTATCCATACCTGCCGCCCGGGCAATGCCGCGGCATCGGCTCGCCTCATGCCCGTCGCGATATCGCGCAGCGTCGCGGGACAGTCCACGTATGGAACTTCGATCCAGCCCTGGCGGCTGCCCACCATTCCGGCGAGCACCAGCAGCGGGTCGTTCCAGCCGGCGATCTGCCCGGCCAGTACGCTTTCGAAGCGGCCCTCGCAGGCGATGGCGCCGAGTGCGCTGCTGCGCTGTTCGAGCACCTCGCCGGCGGCGCCGAGACGGAATGCACGCAGGCTGCTGCTGCCCCAGTCGACGGCGATCACAGGCGCATCCGGCTTTCAGACAACCCGCGCAGGCCGGGTTCATGCCAGTGATACACGCCGCCGGAGTGGGGCTCCTCATCGCGCGCCGTGGTGATGAACAGCTGATCGAGGCGTTCACCGCCAAAGGCCAGGCAGCTCGGGTTTTTCGCTGGCAGATGAATAGTGCGCTCGATGCTTCCTTGCGGCGTGTAGCGCACCACACGCGCGGCGCCCCACTGCGCATTCCACAGGCGCCCTTCGGCGTCTATTGTGGAGCCGTCCGGCGAACCCTCGGTCACCGCGGCGAAGAGGCGCGAATTTGCCACCGTGGCCGAATCGGCGTCGTAATCGCAGCACAGGATGCGCCGCTGCCTGGTGTCGCAGTAATAGAGTGTGCCGCCATCGATGCTGAAGCAGATGCTGTTGGGCGTCGCGACGCCGCCGAGGCCCAGACGTCGCAATCCGTGCCGGGCGGAGTACTGGTAGAAACTGCCGATCGGCTCATGCGAAGCATGTTCGTTCAGGGTGCCGAATACGAAATTGCCGGCGCGATCGCAGCGGCCGTCATTGACGCGCGTGCGTGGCTGCTGCGCTTCCGCCGCTGCAAGCAGCGTCAGTGGCTCAAGCGCGCCGGCTTCGGCAGGGAATGGCGTCAGGTAGAGCCCTTTCGCCAGGCCAAGCAACAGGTGTTCCGAATCGCACAGCGCCAGCGAACCAAGCCGATCCGGCAGTGACCATGACTGTGTCAGTTGCTGCGCTGGACGGTGCATCCACAGGCGTGAGCCTTGGATGTCGGTCCACAACAGCGCTTGATGCCGTGGACACCAGAGAATGCCTTCACCGAGCCCGCAACGGGTGTCGATCGCCAACGTGGCGCATGCGATTCCGGAAGGGGCGCTCATCTCAGCGCTGCCGCCTCACCATTCGGCCACACTGCCATCGGCATGACGCCACAGTGGATTGCGCCAATCCTCAGCGACGCGGCTGGCGGCAATAACGCGTTCTTCGTCTACTTCCACGCCGAGACCAGGCAGCGGGAGCGGTGCGATGAAGCCGTTGTCGATATGGAAATCCGCCTTGTTGAGTACATAGTCGAGCGGTTCTGCGTGGTTGTTGTAGTGGATGCCCATGCTCTGTTCCTGCAGCACGGCGTTGCGCGACACGAAATCCACCTGCAGGCAGGCCGCGAGGGCAATCGGGCCCAGTGGGCAATGGGGAGCCAGCGCCACATCGTAGGCCTCAGCCATGGCGGCGATCTTGTAGCACTCGGAGATGCCGCCGGCGTGCGAAAGATCCGGCTGCAGGATGGCAATGCCGCCGTCGGCCAGCACGCGTTTGAACTCGGGCCGCGAGTACATGCGTTCGCCGGCGGCGAGCAGGATGGAAGTCTTTGCCGCGAGCCGCGGGTAATACTCGGCCTGTTCGGGCAATACCGGTTCTTCGACGAACAAAGGCCGGAAGGGTTCCAGTTCGCGCAACAGTACGCCGGCCATCGGGGCGCTGACACGGCCGTGAAAATCCACGCCATAGCTGATCGAGTTGCCGAAAGCGCCGTATATTTCGGCCACCTTGGCGACCGCCGCATCCACTGCGCGCGGTGTGTCGATCAGCGCCATTTCTTCGGTGCCGTTCAGCTTGAAGGTGTCGAAGCCCGCGGCGGTCAGTTTGCGGATGCCGGCGATGATGTCGGCAGGGCGGTCCCCGCCGACCCAGCTGTAGGTCTTCATGCGATCGCGCACCAGGCCGCCGAGCAACTGATAGACCGGCACGCCGAGCACTTTGCCCTTGATGTCCCACAGCGCCTGGTCGATGCCGGCGATGGCGCTCATCAAAATGGCGCCGCCACGATAGAAACCGCCCCGGTACAGGACCTGCCACAAATCATTGATGCGCGCCGGGTCCTTGCCGATCAGGTATTCCGACAGCTCGTGCACGGCCGCCTCGACGGTGCGTGCGCGTCCTTCGACGATCGGTTCGCCCCAGCCGCTGATGCCGGCATCGGTTTCCATTTTCAGGAACATCCATCGCGGCGCGACACGATAGGTACTGAGTCGGATGATTTTCATGGAGTTGCTGCCCGGAAAGTCTGCATGAAGGCCTGTGCCATGGCCTTCGTCTGCGAGAGAGGTTGTTGCGGTCGATACAGCTGACTGCCGAGTCCCGCGCCGGTGCAGCCAGCCGCCAGATATGCGGCCAGGTTGTTCGCAGTGATGCCGCCGACCGCATACAGGGGTACCGGGGGCAATACGGCACGGATGGCGCGTACGAAATCCGGACCACAGCTGCTGGCCGGAAATATCTTCAAGGCATGGGCCCCCGCCTCAAGGGCCTCGAAAGCCTCGCTGGGTGTGGCGATGCCCGGGATGACCTGCATGTTGTTTGCGACTGCGTGGCGTATCAGCGCCGTTCGCGTATTGGGCGCGACCACCAGACGTGCACCCAGGTCGCTTAACCCATCGACCTCGGCGCTGGTCAGCACCGTGCCGCCGCCGATCCAGGCCTGTGTGCCGAAATGCTCGACCGCGAGGCTGATGCTGGTCTGCCAATCGGGTGAATTGAGCGGAATCTCGATGGCATCGAATCCAATCTCGATCAGCGCGCCAACATGCGCCAGCGTCTCATCCGGGCGGATGCCGCGCAGGATCGCGATCAGGGGAAGTTTCGGATTCCAGAACATGGTCCAGCTCGTCGCCTATTCGTGATAGAGCTGCGAACGTCCACCGTCGATGGCGATGTCGGCGGCGTTGATGAAGCGGGCTTCGTCACTGGCCAGCAGCAGCGCGACATGGGCTACTTCGCGCGGCGTACCGATGCGTTTGCAGGGCAGCAGGGCGGCCTGGCGGCGGCGCTCGGCGTCCGGATCGGGCTGAGCGGCAAACCAGGCTTCCACCTGTGGTGTCAGAACCATTCCTGGTGAAATGGAATTCACGCGGATGCCGCGCGCCGCATATTCGATGCCGAGCGCGCGCGTGAGACCGATCAAACCGTGTTTCGCCACTGGATAGGGGAAACAGCCGGGAATGATCTTGTGGCCATGTACCGAAGCGATGTTGACGATGGAGCCGGTGCCCTGCGTCAGCATCGTCGGCAGTACCGCCCTGGCGACAGTCCACGCCGCTTTGAGGTCGATGTCGAAACAACGCTCCCAGTCCGAATCAGTGAGCTGCAATGGTTCCGCAAAGACATTGGCGCCCGCGTTGTTGATCAGCACGTCGATACGACCGAAGCGTTCCAGCGTGGTTGCAATGGCGGCGGTGACCTCTTCGGGCCGTGTCACGTCCACGGTCAGATTCACGATACCGTCGACGGGTTGATCGCCGTGCTGGCGGTCCAGACCCACGACCTGTGCGCCTTCTTCGACGAACAGCCCGGCAATTGCGGCACCAATGCCCCGGGCCGATCCGGTGACGATCACGATCTTGGCTTGCAGGCGTCTGCTCATGTGATCCCAGCTTCGCTCGTTTCAGGCATATCCGGCAAATGAGATATTTAGGCGTACCTATACTAATTTCGATAAGCCTACTAGCATCTCCGGCCAGATGGCCAAGCTTCCAACCAATTGGTTCATCCGCTCGCGGCTGAAGACCAGGCAGATCGTGCTGCTGGTCTATCTCGACGAGTACCGCTCGGTATTGCGCGCTGCGAACGCTGCCGGCATGAGTCAGCCCGCCGCTTCCAAACTATTGCACGAGCTCGAGGAAACCTTTGGCGTTCCGCTCTTCGAGCGCCAGGCGCGCGGCGTTACACCGACGTGGTACGGCGAAGTCCTGATTCGCCGTGCACGCTCGATGCTCTCTGAAATCAGCCGAGCGCAGGAGGAGATTGCCGCACTCAAGTCGGGACTCACCGGTCAGGCATCGATCGGCACCGTCCTGAATCCAGGGACCAATCTGGTGCCCATGGCGGTGGCGCAACTCAAACAGAAGCGCCCGGGCATTCTGGTCGCCGTCGAACTGGACTACAGCAAGCCGCTGATCGCAAAGCTGCTCAAGGGTGAGCTCGACATCGTGATTGCCCGCATCCTCGATTCGCATGGTGCTGAGGAATTGCAGACTGAACCCCTGGCTGACGAACGTCATTCGGTCATCGCCGGGGCGCATCATCCATTGGCCGGGCGCGGGGATCTCCGGCTCGATGATCTGGTCGACCAAGGCTGGATCTTGCCGCCTCCGGGTAGCCTGATTCGCGATCGGCTGATCTCCGTGTTCCTGCAGCGTGGCCTTCCTGCGCCTGGCAACCTGGTCGAGAGCTTCTCGCTGCCGGTGATCATCAGTCTGCTGCGAACCACGGACATGGTCGTCGCATTGCCCAAGGAGACGGTGCAGTCCGACTGCGACAGTGGCGTGCTCACGGTACTGATCGAAGACGTCGGCATCGAAATCGGGACTTTTGGCATCGTCACGCGGCGCGAACAGCCCTTGTCACCTGGTGCGCAGCTGATGCTCGCCGAGTTGCGCAATGTAGCGCGCAAACTCTACCCGGCAGCATTCAACTAGCTGCTCTTCTGCATGCGCCGGGGACAGTCCTCCGTGCATGTATACAAAATCTCTATACAAATCTCGGAATATTTCATTTGTCGCACATGTCAGCCGCGCTCAATCTCCCGCCCTGATTACAACAGGCCGCCGGTATGACCGTCAGCGGCCGCACTCGGGGGGGAAGGGAAAATGAACAGAGTCGGCCAGACAGTTTCCGCGCTCGCTGCAACACTGTGTGCTGCGACCGCCATGGCGCAAGGCGCGCGAACACCAGCGAATGCCGCAGCGAAAGACGAGGAACTCACGGAAGTCATCGTCTCCGGTTTTCGCGCCAGCCTGGAGAAATCGATCGAGATCAAGCGCGATGCCGATGTCATCGTGGATTCGATTGCTTCCGAAGACCTGGGCAAGTTTCCCGACGCCAACGTGGCCGAGTCGTTGCAGCGTATTACCGGCGTAACGATCAGCCGTGACAGTCAGGGCGAGGGCAATGGTGTCACCGTGCGTGGTTTCGGACCGCAATTCAATGTCACGCTGCTCAACGGCAGATCGCAGCCATCGCTGGGCTACAACCCCGGTCTGATGGGTCAGCAGGGCCCGGGCCTGAGCACCATTGCGGCCGAGTTGATCTCGGGGGCCGACGTCTACAAGTCGTCGTCGGCGACGCTGCAGGATGGCGGCATCGGTGCACTGATCAATCTCAGGATGCCCCGGCCCTTCGATGTGAAGGGCACCCGGTCGATTCTGGGCGCCAAGGAAACCTACGAATCGCTGTCCGGCAAGGCGGCGCCTTCTGTCTTTGGACTGTACAGCGGCACCTTTGCAGACGACCGATGGGGAGCGCTGGCATCACTCTCGTATCAGAGACGCGACAGCCGCACGGATTCCGCAGGCGTGGGAAGCTACTACCCGAACCAGAACCTGACACCGGTGGGCATCAACGGTGTCTACGCCCCGCAGCAGAACACGACTGAAGTGCAGACCAGCGAGCTGTCGCGGGTCGGCGCGACCGGAGTGCTGCAGTTCCGTCCCACCGACCAGTTGCTGTTGACGCTGGATACGTTGTGGAACCGTTACAAGCCGAACACCCAGACCTATCAGCTGTCGCATTACTTCACTGTCGACAACATCACCGCCGCAACCATCGGCGCCAATAACACGGTCACCGCGTTGACCACCAATGAGAATGGACATACCGATTTCAGCCGTACCGTCGGCCGTGCGCCGACCACCGTCAAGGCCACCGGCCTGAATGTCGATTGGCAGAGCGCCGGTGGCATGCTCGATCTGAATCTGGATCTGGCTACATCCACCCAGTCAACCGACAGTGGCGGCAACCGGAGTACCTTCAGCGTCATCGGCTATCCGAATGTGGTGAGCTGGTCGTACGCCGGATCGGGCATTCCCAGTCTGTCCACCGCCGGCATCCCCGGCATGGGCATTCCGGCCAATACCTTTACCGATCCGACGCTCGGCAGGGCGCACTTCAATTACTACGGCGGCGGCGGGCTCAGCACCGACAGGATCAACGAGGCAAAGCTCGATGGCGTGCTCGACCTCGATGCCGGGTTGCTGTCCAAGCTGAAATTCGGCACCTATTTCCAGTCGCGAAAATACGAGAACAAGAACTACGACACCAGCCTGTGCGCCTTCTGCGGCTACTGGATGCCGATACCTGCCAATCTGCTGTCGGTGTTCGATGCAGGCAGCGACTTTCTCGGCGGCGGCGGACACTTTCCGACTGCCTGGCTGAGCTTCGATCCGGATGCCTACACCGCCTATCTACGGTCCGTTTCGGGCAACCCCGACCTGTATACGCCGTCGCTCAGCGCCAGTTCCACACGCGTCGAATCGAAAGTGACGGCCGTCTATCTGCAGACCGATCTTGCCGGTGAAATTGCCGCCAGGCCATGGAGCGCAAATGTGGGGTTGCGCTATGTGCACACGCAGCTGACCTCCAACGGCAATTCGCTGCTGCTGCTGGATCTGCTGGATGTACCGGGTGATCCGACTTTTTACGAAGCGGTGTATGCCAATAACGGGGTGTCCGCGCCAGTGTCGGCCGACAACAGCTACAACAACCTGCTACCGTCCCTCAACGCGAGAATCAACCTGACCGACAAGATCGTGGCGCGCCTTGCGGCCTCCAGAACGTTGACGCGGCCGGAGCTGAGCGATCTGTCGCCGGTATTCAACTACACCACGCTGCGTCCGAACAACCTGGTGGCTAGCAGCGGCAACCCCGATCTGAAGCCCTATCTGTCCACCAACTTCGATGTCTCATTCGAGTGGTACTACAAGCGTGGCGGCTACGTGACGCTGGCGCTGTTCCAGAAGACAGTCGATGACTACATCGTCCAGAGCTTTGCCACCGAGGATTTTACGGTGGGCAATTCTTCGGGAGACTTCCCCGGCGGCACCGCGGGATTCAGGGTGATGCGGCCGCGCAACGTCGAAACGGCAAAGGTGGAAGGGCTGGAAATCGCGGCCCAGCACACTTTCGATTATCTGCCGTCGCCATTCAATGGTCTGGGGGTCACCGTCAATGCCACCTTCGTCGACAGCCCTTCGACATTGTCACCCGGTGACCCCGACACCACCCGCAGCTTTGCGCTGGAGGGTGTGGGCGATTCGCAGAACCTGACCGTCTTCTATGATAAGGGACCGGTCGGCATCCGTGCTTCCTACAGTCACCGCGATGATTATCTGCAGGCTGCATTCAATGGCGGAGGCAACGAACCGCTGTTCATCAAGGGTTACGGGCAGCTCGACATGCAGGCCAGCTATCGCATCGGTGAGCACATTTCGGTGACACTGGAAGGCAGCAATATCACTGATACAGCGCTGGAGAGCTTCGGTCGCTTTGAAAATCAGTGGATATCGCGGGTAGAGACCGGAGCGCGTTATTCACTGGGTGTGCGCGCGAATTTCTAGGAGAACATCATGAGAACCGGCTTCGGGCATTTTGTTGCGATCCTGCTGGCAGCGCTGGCGTTCATTGCGCCGGCATTGGTTACGGCAGCGGTGCCGGATGTGACCGGCACCTGGGTGGCGCGCATCAACAGCCCGCTGGGCGAGATGGAATTCGTTTTCAGGCTCAGGAGCGACGCGAACGGAGGTCTCGGCGGCTCGGTCAACAGCCTGTTTGGCGATGCGCCGATTCTTGAGGGACGTATCAATGGCAATGACATCGAGTTCAGTATCGACATGGATCTGTTCGGCAATATCCAGCGCCGCGCGATCAAGGGCCGGATCGTCGGCGATGAGCTGCAGATCGAGTCGGCCGGGCTGATGCCCACGCCGCCACCGGGCATGGTGATGCCCGGTGGTCCTCCTGCTGCTCCAGGCGCAGGTGCGGGCCCGCCGCCATTCGCGAAGCTGCTGCCCGGGACGCTGACCGCTCGTCGCGGGACTCCGACGCCTTCGTATAGAGCGGGTCCAGTCGACTACAAGGCGCTGCCCAAGGTCGAGCTGCCCGCGCTCAAGGCCTTGCCGGCGAACAAGCTCGCCAGGACGCCGCCGATGGGCTGGAATTCATGGAACAAGTTTCGCACCGGGATCGATGACAAGACCGTGCGCGGCATTGCCGACGCGCTGGTGGAATCCGGCATGCGCGACGCCGGCTACATCTACGTCAACATCGACGATGGCTGGCAGGGGACACGCGACGGCAACGGCGTGCTGCAGCCCAACCCGAATTTCCCGGACATGAAGGCGCTGGCCGACTACGTCCATTCCAAAGGCCTGAAACTCGGCATCTATTCCTCGCCCGGCCCACGCACCTGCGGTGGTTTCGAAGGCAGCTACGGGCATGAGGAGATCGATGCCAGGACATGGGCGGGCTGGGGCATCGACTATCTGAAATACGACTGGTGCAGCGCGGGGCGAGTCTGGAAGGACCAGGACATGCGCGCGGTCTACCAACGGATGGGCGAGGCGATCCGGGCCACCGGCCGACCCATGGTGTACAGCCTGTGCCAATACGGCCGCGCCAGTGTCCAAAGCTGGGGACCGCTGGTTGGCGGCAATCTGTGGCGTACCACCTTCGACATCTTCGACAACTGGCCGTCGATGACGGGAAACGTCAATGCGCAGGAAGCGCTTGCAGCCAGCGCGGCACCGGGGCACTGGAACGATCCGGATATGCTCGAAATCGGCAACGGCGGCATGACGGCTGCGGAATACCGCACGCACTTCAGTCTGTGGGCGATTGCCGCGGCACCGCTCATCGCCGGCAATGATGTGCGTGCTCTCGACGCGGACACGCGCGACATCCTGTTGAACAAGGAAGTCATTGCAGTCAATCAGGACCGTCTCGGTAAACAGGGCCGGCGCGTTGCACAGCAGGGCGAGATCGATATCTGGCTGCGCAAGCTCAGTGGCGGGGCCCATGCGCTGGCTGTGGTCAATCGCGGTAACGTGGAGGCGGAAGTCGCCACGAAGTGGGCCGATCTCGGATTGCCAGCCAACCTGAGCGCGCGTGACCTGTGGCTGCATCGCGATCTGGGCCGCCTCGCCGATGGCTATCAGGGCCGCGTAGCTGCGCATGGCGTGGTGCTGTTGCGCCTCAAATGAGGCGGGGCCGCGTTTGCGGCCCCGGATATGGTTGCTGAGCGTTTGTCTTTACGACAGTTCTCTTGCATCCACGGCTCATACGTTATCCGCTCGCTGTGCCGGGCACGATGGTCGCTGACCGTGCCCGCCTGTCGGAATGAGCTGACTCGCCGGCCATGGCGATGCGGGTGAGACCTTGATGTAGGCGCATGCTTATGGCGGGCGCCGCGCCCGCTTTGCATCATTTGCGCATGGTCGCCACACCAGCCGACATGCCGCGGTTCCTGGGCAACACGATGCTGGAATGGGGCACGGCTGGCGTCATAGCCGCCGTGCTGCTGCTGCTGACGCTGGACAACCTCGGCATCAACATCACCACCTTGGTCGCCGGTCTGGGCATTGGCGGGGTGGCCATTGCACTCGCAGTGCAGAACATCCTGGGCGATCTGTTCGCTTCGCTGTCGATCACCTTCGACAAACCTTTCGTGCTGGGCGACTTCCTGGTGGTGGACAACTACATGGGCAGCGTGGAAGCCATCGGCATCAAGACCACCCGTCTGCGCAGCCTGACCGGCGAGCAGATCGTACTGTCCAATGCCGACCTGCTGGGCAGCCGGGTACGCAACTACCAGTCATTGAAGGAGCGGCGCGTGGAGTTCGGCTTCTCGGTGGCGCCGACCACGCCGCGCCAGAAGGCTGGCGAGTTGCCGGCCAGGGTCAGGGCTGTGATCGAGCAGCAGCGCGAGGTGCGTTTCGACCGCTGTCATTTCGCTGCAATAGGCGCCAGTTCGCTGGATTACGTGGCCGTGTACTTCGTGCGCAACCCTGACTTCAACATTTACATGGACATACAGCAGGCCATCAATCTCGGCATCCTGCAGGCGCTGGAAGAAGCCAAAGTCGAACTGGCCTTCCCGCGCCAGCAGCTGGTGGTACCCGACGCGGTGAAGATCAACGCAGCCGCTGACGCCGCTGCCAACGCTGACATACGCTGAGGTGCTGCGCTTACAGAACCTGCCACTTCCCGGGTTTACTTTTTCAGGTACTACCCGGGAGGACCCATGAAATCCGATGATCTATTACCCATCAGTAACCTGAGGGTGGATGTTGCGGAAGAGTGCGACTCCGACGGAGCCGTTGCCTTTGTATTGCGCTGCGTAACGCCGGAAGGCGACCTGTGCTGCCTGCCGTTCAACGCCAGTTGCGCTACCGAGCTGCTGTCTCGTCTGCGCAGTTTTGAATCCCGCACCACTGGCGTCCCCGCCTGAGCCATTTTGAGGAGATCGTGATGCCCAGCACACATGTCGCCACGCGCCACAATCGCTCCCCCTCGGTCCGTTCCAATGCCATCGATCTGCTGAAGGCCGATCATCGCCAGGTCGAAACCTGGTTCGAGCAGTTCGAGAAGGCGCGTGGCCCAGGGCGCAAGCAGGAGCTGGCGCAGAAGATCTGTCAGGCGCTGCGAGTGCACACCACCATAGAAGAAGAGATCTTCTATCCGGCCTTCCTTGAGGCCACCGGCGATGAAGACATGCATCACGAAGCGGAAATCGAGCACAAGGCAGCCAAACAGCTGATCGCCGAGATCGAAGAGACCGATCCGGCCGATGATTACTACAGCGCCAAAGTCAAAGTGCTGTCCGAAATGATCAAACACCACGTCAAGGAAGAAGAGCAACGCGATGGCATGTTTGCCGAAGCGAAAAAGTCGGACATGGATCTCGAGACGCTGGGCAGGCAGTTGCAGGCGCGCAGGAAACAGTTGATGAACGGCGCGGATTCGCGCCACGGGCACTAGCCCAGCGCGGATGTATGAGGCGCTTGAGACAATGGACGATGGCGGCGCTGATCGGCATCGGCCTGGGTGGCGCCGCGCTGGCGGTGGCACCCAATAGTTCTGATCAGGATTTCTACACCAAAGCCGCAATCGGCGGCATGGCCGAGGTGGAAAGCGGCAAGCTGGCGCAGGCCAAGGGCACCGCCAAGGACATCCGGGATTTCGGCGCCATGATGGTCAGCGATCACACGCGGGCCGGCGAGACGCTGAAGAGTCTGGCGGCCGGCAAGCGCCTCACGTTGCCCACCGAGCTGGACGATCGGAACAAGGCGGTATTGCGCGAGCTGGAAATGGCCAGCGGCGCCAGCTTCGATGTGACCTATCTGCGCGCGCAGGTGATGGCGCACGAAGATACCGAGGCGCTGCTGAAACAGCAGATCATGTCCGGCAAGGACGGCGATGCGCAGGCCTGGGCCAGCGCCACGCTGCCTACCGTCACCGCGCATCTGAAGATGGTGCGCGCGCTGCTGCGCAGTGTTCCAACCGGAGACAGATGATGAACAAACACAGCGACGAGAATGCCATCCGCGAACTGGCCCGCAAGCTGTGGATCGACCGTGGCCGCCGCGACGGTTACGCCGACCAGGACTGGCTGGATGCCGAGCGCCGGCTGCAGTCAGGTGCGGTGGATGAGTCGTCGAAGCAGTCGTTCCCGGCCAGCGATCCGCCGGCCAGCCACATGCCGGATCGCCCACCGGCCAATGCCGACGCCAAGTGGCAGGCTGCCGCCGAACATCCGGAAACGCCGGTAGTGCCGGTGCTGAAACCGGTGCAGGAAGCGAATCCGCGGCTGGAGCGTGCCGAAGCCCGGGCTAAAGGGCGCTGAAAACCGGCTCGCGATAGCCGGCACGGTACGTCGCGATGGGCTGCGCCGACGCACTTGCCAAGCGAGGCAGATGCGTGAAAATAGCGGCATGCTCACCTGGCCTGATGTATTGAAACTGGCCCGCGATGGCAGCCCGGTGCCGCCGCGGCGTGTCGAGAAAAGCGATGCCGAATGGCGCGCGCTGTTGAACGATGACGAATATCGCGTCACGCGTCACGCCGGCACCGAACGGCCCTTCAGTTCGGATATGTGTGGCCTGTTCGAGCCGGGCATCTATGCCTGCCGCTGCTGCGGCACTGTGTTATTCGACGCACAGCAGAAGTTCGAGTCCGGCACCGGCTGGCCTTCGTTCACCCAGCCCGAGCGGCCTGCGGTCATCGCCTATCACGCCGACACCAGCCATGGCATGACCCGTGTCGAGGCAGTGTGCAATGTCTGCGATGCGCACCTGGGCCATGTGTTCCCCGACGGCCCGCTTCCCAGCGGACTGCGCTATTGCATGAATGCCGTGGCGCTGCAGAAGCTCAAGAACAGCTGATCGGCTTCCGCTCGGGCTGATCAGTTGCCGAGGAGGGCGCTCACGCGTTCGGCCAGCGCCCGCATGCCGAAGGACACATCAAAGAGCTTGCCGTCGACGAAGAAGGCCGGCGTGCCATGCACGCCACTGGTCCGCCCGCCGGCCTGATGCTCGCGCACGCGCTGGCGGTAGATCTCATCGTCCAGCTCTGCATCGAAGCGCGCCAGATCCAGATTCAGCTGCTGGGCACGCGCACGCAGTTGCGATGGCTGCAGCTCGCCGAAATGATCGAACAGCAGATCGTGCATGGCCCAGAAGCGGCCCTGCGCGCCCGCTGCCTCGGTCGCTTCCGCCGCCAACAGCGCATGCGGATGCACTTCTTCCAGCGGGAAGTGGCGGAACACGAAGCGGACCCGGTTCTCGTGGCGCTTCAGGATCAGCTTCACCGCCGGCGCTGCCTGCTGGCAGTTCGGGCACTCGAAGTCGCCGTACTCGACGATGGTCAGCGGCGCATGGTCCGGGCCGAGCAGATGATCCATGGCGCTGACGGGGACGGCGAGTTCGAAGAGGTGTTGGCGGTCCATCAGTACCTCGATCGCATCAGTCCCGGAAATTCTCGAACTGCAGCGGCAGTTCGAACTCGGCCTTGCGCAGCACAGCGATGGCGGCCTGCAGGTCGTCGCGTTTCTTGCCGATGACGCGCAGCTTGTCGCCGCTGATCTGCGCCTCGACCTTGAGCTTCGACTCCTTCAACTGCGCCACCAGCTTTTTGGCGGCGGCCTGCTCGATGCCCTGCTTGATGGTGACGGTGCGTCGCGCGCCGGCGAGGTTGGTTTCCACATCGCCGAGGTCCAGGCAGCGTGGATCGATGCCGCGCGCCGCGAAGCGCTGGCGCAGGATGTCCAGCAGCTGGTCGAGCTGGTACTCGCTGGGTGCAAACTGCGTGACCACGAAGCCTTCCAGCTCCAGCCGCGCATTGGTGCCGCGGAAGTCATAGCGCTTGTCCAGTTCGCGCCGGGCTTGGTCGAGCGCGTTGGTCAGCTCGTGCGCGTCCACTTTGGAGACGATGTCGAAGGAGGGCATGCGGGCAGTATAGCGGCCCGTTGGTGCGGCCCGCGATGTGCGCATCAAGGCTGTCAACGTGTGCGCAATGCATGGACGTCGGCAGTGTGAACAGGCCCTGGTCATCCACATCGCGTCGCGCGATGAGGCCAGCCTCAACTTTTCCGGAATGGCAATTCGCCGATGGCGAGGTAGTATAGTTTTGAGCACGCTCAGCGACAGACTGCACACGAGCACGATCTGCTTCGTGTGTAAAGATTCGTGAAGTCAAAGAAGACAAGGGGGATAAGCAGGTGCATTTCATCAAACAGGGCAATCCGAACAACGCATCGATGCGCGGTAAGGGGCTGTACGGCCTCGTATCCGTCGTTCTCGCGACAAGCGTCGGCTACATGCAAACGGTTCACGCCGAAGAGCAGACCGCGACTCTTGAAGAAGTGGTGGTGTCGGCGCAGAAGAGGGAGGAAAGCATCCAGGAGGTGCCGATTTCCGTCCAGGTCGTCTCGGGAGAGACGCTGCAGAATCAGGGCATCGTCTCGCTGCTCGACTTCTCGCAAACCACTCCGGGCATCAAGGTTACCAGGGGCGCTTCCCAGAACAATCTGTACGTCCGCGGTATCGGCCCGGGAAACAATGCATCGCTGGAGCAGTCCGTGGTGCGGTTCGTCGATGACGTTTACGACGGCCGCGGCAAGGGTGCGGAATCCCAGCTCCTCGACATCGAGCGGATCGAAATCCTGAAAGGTCCCCAGACCACCTATTTTGGCGGCAACGCCATCGGTGGCGCTTTCAACATCGTGACCCAGAAGCCGACCGATGGTGCCGACGGATATATGCGCGCTTTTTATACCCCCGATGTGGGTGGCTATGAACTCGAGGGCGCCCAGAACATACCGGTCACCGACACCTTCCGGTTGCGCATCGCCGCGATGGGCAATGGAATGTCCCGTGGCTGGCTGGACGATCGTGGAGCGCGAACCAAGCTGCCCAAGGAAACCAACTCGGCGGTCCGGCTGTCTTCGGCCTGGGACATTACGGATAAATTGACGGCGGCGTTCCGGCTCGAATACTCGGACCGGTATCAGGAAGGATCCAACAACTCCCAGCTGTATAACTGCCCGCCGAATCCCGCTCCGGCGAGTCTGACTTGCTATACGGCGGTCAACACCGGTCAGAATTTCAGTCTGGAAAGCAACACCCGCTCCAATACGCCGGGGCAGATGCTGAGTGTGCGCCGGAACGACTACGCGGCGACGCTCAATTACGACCTGGGTTTTGGCACGCTTACCTCCGTCAGTGCCTACACCTACTACGATTTTGCCACCCGCTATGACGGCGATGGCGTGGTCGAGGATTTCGTCGGTGTCTACCATGGCGAGGAATACAGCCAGACCAGCCAGGAGCTGCGACTGACTTCCAGCGGGCAGAACAAGATCGACTGGATGCTGGGGCTCTACTATCAGGACTCGGATCTCCATGTGGATCAGACGGTCAGCTATCCTTTCCGTTCGTACGGTTCAACCGGCATTGCAACCCTCTATCCCGCGCTTGCGTCCTACCTGCCGCTGGGAATGCGCTCGCTGTGGTCCGTGGACGCGAGCACCTATTCGGCGTTTGGTTCCCTGACCTGGAACGTGACCGATGCCTTCAGCCTGACAGGTGGTTTCCGCGGGTCGGAGGTGCGCAAGCATTTCCTCCAGAATGGTCGTGCAGGGCGCGTGCTGGGGTCGTTCGAAACAATCGAACCATTGCCGGAATCGTTGGCGGCCCTGGGTGCGGGTCTTCTGCGAGGAACCCCCACCGACTATGACCAGAGAGGCAAGTATCACCGGCTGTCCCCGTCGGTGAGACTGCAATATCAGGTGACGCCGGATGTGATGGCCTATGCCACCTACACCGACGGTTTCAAGTCCGGCGGCTTTCAGGGCAACAACTTTACCGGAGATCCGAGCCGCGGCACTTTTGATTCAGAGACGGTCAGTGCCTACGAAGTGGGCATGAAGAGCGAGTGGTTTGATAACCGGCTCCTGTTCAATGTCAGCGCATTCCTGTCCGACTACGAGGACCTGCAGGTGGCGGCTTATATCCCCAGCGGCGGCGTTGTCGTTCAGGTCATCGGAAACGCTGCAACGGCACGATCGCAGGGTGTGGAGACCGAAGTGCAATGGGCCATCAGCCAGCACTGGAGAACAGGGCTCAATGTCACTTTCCTGGACTCGAAGTACCGAAGCTATCCGAGCGCTCCGGTCAACACGTGGCAGCAGGCCGCTGGCATGACCACCCAGGATCTGAGCGGCCAGCCGACTGCGCAGGCGCCGGATGTCAGTGCGGTCTGGACCCTCCAGTACTCTCATCCAATTTCAGGAGATCTGGAATTCAGGGCCAACAGCGATGTGTTCTACACCGATGACATACCGGATCCATTCGGCGATCCGGTGCTGCTGGTGCCGTCCTATGCGAAGGTGGGCGCGTCGCTGACGCTCGTCAACAACCGGACCAACTGGGAATTTTCGCTGGTCGGCAGAAACCTCACCGACAAGACAGTTCGTGCGATATGCCCCGGTGCGCCCCTGTCCTCTGGCGCCTACTTCTGCACCAAGGAAGATCCGCGCATGGTGTCCATCCAGGCCAGGACTCGTTGGTAATCCAGAGAGGGGCCGGCGCATTCCGGCCGGCCCCTTGCTTGTCCAGCGCACTTCGAACTGGCAGCGAATCCGGATATGATATTGAGACCGTGTCGTAGGGGGAGTTGATGAACATCAGGCAGCAATGTTTGGTCTGGTCCATAGCCAAGGTCGCGGCCGTGGCGCTGCCTCTGGCCATCATGAGCGCGTCGGCTCAAGCCGCCGCTCCGCAATCCAAGCCGTCGCTGATATCGAAGCCTCTCAAGGGCGGTCCCCGCGCCGACTGGACTGGCACATGGGTGCTGGCAGACAGCTTCCTTGATCGCCAGGATGGAACGGCGCTCGCTTTCCGTAACGGTCGGGAAGAAAACGACAGCCAATACAAGGACATGTTTCTGGCGCCGCCCAAGCTGAAGCCTGAGGTGGCCAAACGCCTGGCTGCTGCTCCCATGGCGCCCCCCAGACAATGCACGCCGCTCAGCATGCCTCTCTTCTGGAGCGGCCTGTATGCATTCGAGATCATCCAGTCGCGCACCCAGATCAACGTGTTTCAGGAACTGGGTGACCGTACCCGTCGCATTTACCTGGATGGACGCCCGCATCCCGGTCTGGACGATGTAGAACCGCTGGGTCTGGGCCATTCGATCGGCCACTGGGAAGGCGATGACCTGGTTGTCGATACGACCAACTTCAATACGAACATGCTGCTGGCGGTTGGCGTCAACCATACTGAAAAGACACGCATCGTCGAGCGTTTCCGCCCGGTCGGAGACGACCGGATCGATGTCGATGTGACGACTACCGATCCGGACTTGCTTGCGGAGCCGTGGAAATTTGTCAGGCACCTCAGGCGCAAGCCCAATACGGACATCATGGACTACGACTGCCAGGAGAATAACCGCAACCCGATGGATGCCGAGGGACGAGAGCATGCCATCATCCAGTCTCCGCAGAAATAATTGACGCTGGGGTATTGAAACGATGAAAGCACCTTTTTTTGCAGTATCGGTGGCCATGCTCGCTGTTGCGGGTCCGGCCGCGGCGCACCATTCCAATGCCTGGCTCGACATGCAGAAGGAAGTCATCCTGAATGATGCGGTCGTCACTGAATTCCAATGGACCAATCCGCATACCTGGATCGAGCTTGATGTGCCCGATGGCAAGGGCGGGGTGACGCATTGGAGCATCGAGGCCGGCGCCGTTTCCGGTCTGGCGCGGCAGGGCTGGAAACGTACGTCGCTGAAGCCCGGGGACAAGATCAGGATCGCCATCCATCCGATGAAGAGCGGCCAGCCCGGCGGTGGCCTGGTCGGCCTGGAATTTCCCGACGGGCGCAGGCTCGGCTCACCGGTGGACCGTCCGGCGCCTGGCGCGCCCGCGAGCGTCAAACCCGCGGACGTCAAATAGGTTCTCGTTCGTCCCGGAACAATTCATTGCCCGGCGGTCAGCACATCATCAGTGCTGACCGCACAACGCATCCGCTGACGAAGTAAAACAATTTATTTCAAGCAGTTGACGCGGTTGCGGTACGCGATTGCGCCGTAGTAGCGTTGCCTCGATTGTTCAAAAGCGGGAGACCAAATGAAACGTCAAGCATTGGGCTTCGGCATGGCTGTCGCCATGTCCAGCCTGCTGATTCTGTCTGCTGTTGAATCTGAGGCGTCAGCAGCGCCCGCCGCGGACGCAACGCCGAAGACTGCGGATGGACGGCCCAGTCTGAGCGGACTGTGGGGCGGCGGCATGCCGCTCGCCTTTGAAGCCAGGAAGAGCGAAGACGGATCGATCAAGTTCGGTTTCAAAGGTGGGAAACCACCTGCGGCGCTGGTCAATCCAGGCCCGAAGAGCGCACCGCAATACAAACCCGAGTTCCAGGCCAAGCTGAAAGGGATGCAAGCCGGGAATTTGAACCGCCAGGACGCGGTGTTCTCATGCGGAGATCCGGGCTTGCCGCGCGTAGGTGCGCCTCAACAAATTGTCCAGGAGGCCAACCAGGTCGTATTCCTCTACGCAGGATTTTCCGGCATGGTGTTCCGCGTCATCCCGACGGACGGACGCCCGCCTCACGACACGGATCCCAGCAACTACGGCGTCGGTGCGGGACGTTGGGACGGCGATACGCTGGTTGTGGAGACGGGCAATCTCTCGACGGATACGTGGATGGGCGGAGACGGCTATTTCCACAGCGACAAGATGCGCGTCATCGAACGTTTCCGCCGTGTGGGGGAGACCCTCGAATACAACGTGACGGTGGAAGATCCGGAAGTGCTCGCGCAGCCCTGGGTCAAGCCGAAGCTCGTCCTCACCAAAGCCAGCATGCCCCTGGAAGAACCGTATCCCTGCGATGCGGAGAAGGCAGCAAGTGCCGCCGATGACGGCCCCCGTCAACTTCTGCAGTGATGGAAGCATTCCGGAGCGAATCATGAAAGAGCAAATGATGACTTTGAAAACGATGTCTTTGGCTGTTGTCATGGCGGTGTTTGGCGCCATCTCCACGGCAGAAGCGCACCACTCGGCAGCTTATATCGCCGACTTCACCAAGCCGATCCAGGTGAAGGGCGTGTTGACCACGGTGAAATTCATCAATCCGCACTGCGAATTCCGCGTGGACAGCAAGGGCGCCGACGGCAAGACAGTGGCCTGGTCCTTTGAAGGTCCGCCGCCGGTATTTTTCCGGCAGGCAGGACTCAAGAAAGACGACTTCGCCAAACACATTGGTGAAGATGTAACGGTGACGACGTTCGCGAACAAGATGAATGCACCGACGGGTTTCTTCAAGAAGATCGTTTACAAGGACGGCAAATCCTTCGAAATGGATTTTACTCCCGACAGGTAACCCTCGTTGCCGGGAGCTCCAGCTCGAGCGTTCGCACACTGACCCTGTCAGTGTGCGAACGCGCCGCCCCAGGACGGCGTCAGTCACACCGCTGCCCGCTCAGCTGTGTCGCACCAATTCACGCCACGCGCCCAGCACATCGTCAGGGCTGATCGCCAGCATCGATAGTTCGTCCGCGCCGTTGCCGCCAAGGCAGCGCACGCGCTGTCGGGCGCCGCGCGGTGCATAAACCGTGGGGTCAGCGCGCCCGAACAGCACCGCCACAGGGCAGTTGACCGCAGCGGCCACGTGGGCCGGCCCCGTGTCCACTGACACCATGCCGAGGGCCGCGCCGCACAGACTCATCAAGCGCGGCACCGGCAGTTCATGTGCCACGTTGTAGGCATTGCCGATGCCCGCCATCTGCAGGATTTCATCATTCAGTGCGGCTTCCTGCGGCACACCCAGCAGCAGGATGGGATGGGCGGGATGGAGCCGATGCAGACCGCGCAACACCTCGGCCCAGCGTGATTCAGGCCAGTACTTGGCATTGCTGGCGCGCTGCCGGCGGCCGCGACGCATGGTGCGTTTGTTGCCGGGCTGCACGAGTATGGGTGCCGCGGCGTTGAAACCGCGTGCCACACGCCAGCGGTGCAGATCGTCCTGCTGCGCTTCGCTGATGGTGAGCGAGGGCCAGGCGTCGCGCGCAGTCAGCGGCAGATCGACGCCACCCAGCACCGGTGGATTGCGATAGGCAAAACGCAGGAACAGATCGGCAAAATGTGGACCGGGCAAATCGGCGAAATTCGTCGTGTCGCAGATATGGTCGTCGCGCCAGCCGGCGCGGTGCAGCAGGCGTCGCGTCTTGGTGTTGTCGGCGTCAGCCAGCCAGGTGGCGCCGGCACCGCGTGTACGCAGCTGGCGCGCCAGCCGGTGCTGCTCACTGCTGAGCCAGTACGGAGTGCGACGGCTGACGATGGAAAAGATCTCGCCGACGCCGGGCTGGCCGGTCAGCAGTGGTCGCGTCCAGCTGCCCGAGGTCAGCAGGTCCACCGGCTGGCCAAAGCGCTGATGAAGCTGCCGGATCAATACGGTCAGCAGCACCATGTCGCCGAGCGCACCGAAGCGCACCACCAGTGGACGCGGGTTCATGAATTTTCAGAGCAGACCGGGATAGGCGCCGCCATCCAGCAGCAGGTTCTGGCCGGTGATGTAGCCGGCCTGCGCACTGCACAGGAAGGCGCAGGCATTGCCGAGCTCGGCAGCGTCGCCCAGACGTCCGGCCGGAATGTTCTTGAGCCGATCGGCGATCACCTGCTCAGTGCTGACACCGCGGCTCTTCGCGATGGCCGGGAACGCACTGGCAACGCGGTCGGTGTTAAACAGACCGGGCAACAGGTTGTTGATGGTGACATTGTGCTGCACCACCTGGCGTGCCACGGCGCTGACGAAGCCGGTGAGGCCGGCGCGCGCACCATTGGACAGTTCGAACTGCGGCATCGGCGCCTTCACGGTGCCGGAGGTGATGTTGACGATGCGGCCGAAGCGCCGCGCTACCATGCCGTCGATCGTGGCCTTGATCAGCTCGATCGGCGTCAGCATGTTCATGTCGATGGCACGCAGCCAGTCCTCGCGCGTGAGTTTGCGAAAATCGCCCAGCGGGGGCCCGCCGTTGTTGTTGATCAGGATGTCGGGATCGGGGCAGGCGGCCAGCGCTGCGGCGCGGCCATCAGGTGTGGAGAGGTCTGCCGCCACCGTGCGCACCTCGACGCCAAATTCGGCGCGGATTTCCGTCGCTGTGGTCTCCAGCGCGGACGTACCGCGCGCGCAGATGGTCAGCGATACGCCTTCGCGCGCCAGCGCGCGGGCGCAGGCGCGGCCCAGTCCCTTGCTGGCAGCGCATACCAGCGCCGTTTTGCCGCGTATGCCGGTATCCACTACAGCGGTGCCTCGCTGACGCTGTCGATGAAATAGCGCGTATCGCCGAAGCAGCTGCTGGGCACGCCGCGATGCTCGCTGTAATGCAGGCGCACGCGTTTGCCGACCAGTTCATCGAGCTGTACGACCACCGCGTCATTGCGCACGGTGAAATACCACAACTGTGGCGCCACGCCGGGAATGATGTACAGCGCCAGCTCGCCTTCATTGGTTTTGCACAGCCAGCCCTTGCGCGCCATCTTCTGCAGTGTGCCGACGCGCTCACCGTCGGAGTACGACCACCACAGCGTGAACCAGCTGTAGGCGGAAAACAGGATGACCAGTACCACCAGCACCTTCCACCACATTTTCTTCATTGTTGTCTCCGCTCAGGCCAGGGTATGGAACACATGCTGCACATCGTCATCCTGTTCCAGCAGGTCGATCAGCGTCAGCACCTCGGTGGCCTGCGGTTCGGGCAGCTCGGTGTGCACATTGGGGATGTATTCGTGCTCGGCCGACAGCGGCGCGAGCTTGCGAGCTTCCAGCGCCTCCTGCAGCTTGCCGAAGCTGGCGAAGGCGCAGCGCAGCACCAGCTGCGGTTCGCCTTTCTCACCGCTGCTTTCACCCATCTCTTCCAGGCCGTGATCGATCATTGCCAGCTCCAGATCGTCCTGGTCGATGCCGGTTGGATCGAGCCGGAACACGCCCATCTTCTGGAACTGGAATGCCACGCTGCCGGCGGTGCCGAGATTCCCGCCGTGCTTGGTCATGATGTTGCGTACATGTGCCACGGTGCGGGTGGGGTTGTCGGTGGCCGTTTCAACCAGCATGGCCACGCCGTGCGGCGCATAACCCTCGTAGATGGCCTCGTGATAATTGGTTGCGTCGCGGCCACTGGCGCGCTTGATGGCAGCCTCCACCTTGTCCTTGGGCATGTTCACGGCCCGGGCATTCTGGATCACGCGCCGCAGCGTGGGATTGGCGGCCGGGTCGGGACCGCCGGCCTTGACCGTCATGTTGATGTCCTTGGCGATGCGCGCGAACTGCTTTGCCATGCGGTTCCAGCGCGCAAACATGGCGTGCTTGCGTACTTCGAAAATTCGGCCCATCGCTGCTCCCTGTTGAGGGGCGTATCGTACCTGTCGGCGGCTCAGTTCGTCAGCGCAACGCTCTTGACCTGCGCGAATACCGCCTTGCCAGGCACCAGAGTCAGTTGTGCCACCGAGCGGCGCGTCAGTCGCGCCAGCAGCCGCTGGCCGGCCGCTTCCAGCCGCACCAGCTGCTGGGCCGCCTCGCGATCGTCGTGAATGTCCAGTATCCGTGCCGGCAGGATGTTGCTGATGCTGGTATGGACCGGATGCTCCAGGGTGATCGAAACATCGCGTGCATCCACGCGCAGCCGTACCGCGGTGCCCGGCGGCTGCGGCCGGCGCGCCACGGCAAAGCGGCTGCCGGCCACTTCGATCAGGCTCAGCTGCCATTCATCGTCGTGCGCGGCGATACGGCCGTGCAGGATCACCCCGGCATCGGCCAGATGCGCCAGCGGCAGGTCGGGACGCACCAGCAGTTCAGCGAGTGCACCGGCTGCCAGCACACGTCCGGAACGCAGCAGCACCAGCTCATCGGCAAAGCGCATCACCTCGGCGAGCTGATGCGTGACGTAGATCATCGGCATGGCCAGTTCGGCATGGAGCCGTTCCAGATGCGGCAGGATTTCGGCGCGGCTGTCGAGATCGAGGTTGGCCAACGGCTCATCCAGCAGCAGCAGCCGGGGCTGCGTCAGCAGCGCGCGCGCGATGGCCACGCGCTGCCGCTGTCCGCCGGACAGCGTGTCCACCGCGCGATCCAGCAGGGCACCCACACCCAGCATGCTGACGGCATCGTCGAAGCCGATGCCAGTCGATGTCGCGCGCCGCAGCGCGAACAGCAGATTGCCGCACACTGTCAGATGCGGGAACAGCCGCGCGTCCTGGAACACCAGCCCCACCGGCCGCCTGTGCGCCGGCACGAAGCGGGTGGCGTCCTGCCAGCAGTCGCCATTCAGGCTGATCGCGCCGCGCGCGCCGCGCTCCAGTCCCGCGATACAGCGCAGCAGTGTGCTCTTGCCCGAACCCGAGTGCCCATACACCGCGGTGATACCGCGTGGCGCAATCGTGAGGTCGGTCTCCAGACTGAAGTCGGCATAGCGGACCGCGGTGCGTACGGTGAGGCTCACAATGCTACTCCCACCGACCGCTCGCGTCGGTTGCACAGATACAGCGTCAGCAGCAGCGCGAAGCACAGCAGCAGCAGCGTCAGCGCCAGGCGATGCGCGGCGGCGTAGTCCAGCGACTCGACATGATTGAACAGTGCGATGGAAGCCACCTGCGTGCGACCCGGAATGTTGCCGCCGATCATCAGGATCACACCGAACTCACCCAGCGTGTGCGCAAAGGCCAGCACCGCGGCCGATAGGTACCCGCGGCGCGAGAGCGGTAGCACCACGCGAAAAAAAGCGTCGAGCGGCGAGGCGCGCAGCGTCGAGGCCACTTCGATGACGCGCGTGCCGGTGGCCTGGAAGCTGCTCTGCAGTGGCTGCAGCACGAAGGGCAGCGAGTAGATCAGCGAGCCGATCACCAGGCCGGTGAAGGTGAAGGCCAGCGGTGCACCGCCCATGGCCACCGACAAACCACCCAGCCAGCCATTGGGTCCCAATACCCACAGCAGATAGAAGCCCAGCACCGTGGGCGGCAGCACCAGCGGCATGGTGGCGATGGTTTCAATCCACGGCTTGAACCGCGAACGCGTGGTGGCCAGCCACCAGGCCAACGGCGTGCACAGCACCAGCAGCAGAGCCGTGCTGAGCAGGGCGAGACGGAACGAGGTCAGCAGTGCCGTCAGATCGCCCGCCGCGTAGCCGAGCGGATTCACGGCTGCACGGCATATCCGGCGGCGCGGATGATTTTCAGCGCCGCCGCGTCGGTTCGCAGCCAGCGCAGGAAGTCGCGCGCCGCGGCCTGCTCGGTACTGCGGGCGAGCAGTACGGCATCCTGGTCAATGGGCTCATACAGATCGGCGGGCGGCAGCCAGCTCGAGCCGCTGAGCCTGCCGTCGGCGCCGATGATCTGCGACACGGCGACGAAGGCGGCATCGGCGTTGCCGGTGTCGGCGAACTGCCGGGTCTGCGCAATGCTTTCGCCGGTGACCAGCTTCTTCTGTTCGTTCAAGGAGTCCCACAGCTGCAGCTTCTGTAGAACCTGTTGCGCGGCCAGTCCGTACGGCGCGGTTTTCGGATTGGCGATGGCGAGGAAGCGGTAGCTGCCGCCCTTCAGAAAGGCCGCGCCATCGCTGCCCAGTGCGCCGGCTTTGGGGCTCCACAGCGCCAGCCGCCCGGTGGCATAGGTGAAGCGGCTGCCGGCCACCGCCACACCTTCGGCCTCCAGCTGCTGCGGCCGCTCGCGATCCGCCGACAGGAATACATCGAAGGGTGCGCCCTGCCTGATCTGCGCATACAGCTGGCCGGTGGCTCCAGCGCTGGGCAGCAGCTTGTGGCCGCTGGCGCTTTGGTACACGAGCGCCAGTTGCTGCAGCGGCGCGAGGAAATTGGCGGCCACCGCCACATGCAACTCGGCCGCCGTGGCGGCACCGGTCAGCAGCAGAATGGCCATCCCGAAAAAATGTTTCATGAGCGACAATCTTCGCATGCATCCCGACCGGAAGACGGCGTTGATTATAGGTGCGGGCCACAACGGACTGGTGGCCGCCTTCTATCTGGCCCGGCGCGGTTGGAAGGTGAAGCTGCTGGAGCGCCGCGCGGTGGTGGGTGGCGCCGCGGTAACCGAGGAATTCCAGCCCGGTTTCCGCAACTCCATCGCCAGCTACACCGTGGGTCTGCTGCATCCGGACATCCTGCGCGACATGGACTTGCAGGCGCAGGGACTGCGCATCGTTGAGCGCCCGATCGCCAACTTCCTGCCGCTGCCGGATGGACGCTTCCTGAAGATGGGCGGCGACCTGTCGCGCTCGCAGGCCGAGGTGGCGAAATTCTCGGCGCGCGACGCGCACAGATTGCCCGCCTATCTCGATCTGTTGCGTCGGATCGCCGGACCGGTGCGCGCGCTGGCGGCGATGCCGCCGCCGCGCCTGGATGGCAGCTGGCGCGACCTGCCAGCGCTGCTTCGTCACGCCAGATTGTGGCAGGGCATCGAGGCCGGTGATCGCGCCCGGCTGCTGAATTTGATCTCGAGCAGCGCCAGCGCATTCCTGGGCGAGTGGTTCGAGAGCGAACCGCTCAAGGCCGTGTTCGGCTTCGACAGCATGGTGGGCAACTACACCAGCCCGCATCGCGCCGGCAGCGCCTACACACTGCTGCATCATGTGTTCGGCGAGGTGAATGGCCGGCAGGGCAGCTGGGGTCACGCCATCGGTGGCATGGGCGCCATCACCCAGGCCATGTGGCGCGCCTGCGCGGCGCTGGGTGTGGAGCTGCAGCTGAATGCACCGGTGCGTCGCGTGCAGGTGGAGCAGGGTCGCGCCGTCGGCGTGGAGCTGGAAGATGGCAGCGTTCATCGCGCTGCCGTTGTGCTGGCCAACGTCAATCCGAAGCTGCTGTTCTCCCGGCTGGTGGATGCCGGCACATTGAACGACGACGATGGTGTGGACTATGACACGCAGCTGGCGCAGTACCGCACCGGCTCGGGCACGCTGCGCATCAATGTGGCACTGTCGGAATTGCCGCAGTTCAGCGCATTGCCCGGCGAAGGCGAGCATCATCAGAGCGGCATTATTCTGGCGCCCAGTCTCGATCATATGGATCGGGCCTGGCGCGATGCCACGCGGCAAGGCTGGTCCGCAGCGCCCATCATCGAAATGATGATTCCCTCGACCGTGGACGACTCGTTGGCACCACGCGGTGCACACGTGGCCAGCCTGTTCTGCCAGCACTTTGCCGCACGCCTGCCCGATGGTGGCAGCTGGGACGATCATCGCGAGCGCGTTGCCGATCTGGTTGTCGACGCGGTGACGCAGTACGCGCCGAATTTCCGGCGCGCCGTGATCGGGCGCCAGGTGCTGACGCCGCTGGATCTGGAACGGGTGTTCGGTCTCACCGACGGCGACATCATGCATGGCCGATTGACGCTGGATCAGCTGTGGGCAGCGCGTCCTGCCGTGGGCTACGGCAGCTACCGGACGCCGGTGCAGGGACTCTATCTATGTGGTTCCGGTGCGCATCCGGGTGGTGGCGTCACCGGCCTGCCGGGTCGCAATGCTGCAGCCATCGTGGCGCGCGAAGTGCGGTGAAGCAGTTCGCGGTTGTGGATGGGTTGATCCCATCGCTACTGGCGGCGCGTGCCCTGCGGGCATGCCCTCGCATTGCGCGGCGCGTCGCAGACTCAAGGTCTGCAACGCGCCGATCGCGCAATGCTCGGCGCGCCTCACGTAGCGATGGGATCAACCCATCCACAACCGCGTCTGCACCAGACCGCGATCCCGGGCGGCTGGCCGCGCACAGAGCGACAGGTCGCAGCGAGGGCATGCCCCAGCACGCGTCGCCATGAGCAATCGGAGTCACCTTCTCCGCGACTGCGTGCGCGAGGCGAGCTGATCAGAACAGCTGGTTCAACGCCGAGCGCAGGGCTTCGGGTTCGGTCAGCGCAACGAACAGCACGCCGGTGATGGCGCCGTCCAGATGCGCGGCATGATTGATGTTCCCGGTGCCGCGGCGGCCGGCATAGATCGTGTAGATCAGGTAACACAGCGCGAACAGCGGCGCCGGAATCGGCAACGGGAAGGGCAGGATGAGCAGCGATTGCTGCGGAAAGTAGACGATCGAGGCGAACAGCACCGCGAGTATGGCGCCTGAGGCGCCCAGCGACGCATAACCCGGGTCGCTGCGGTGCCTCAACACCGTTCCCGCGCTGCTGACCAGCAGACCGATGCAATACAACGCCGCAAAGCGCGGGCTGCCGATGGTACGTTCCAGTGCGAAGCCGAAGGACCAGAAGGTCAGCGCGTTCAGCAGCAGGTGGGCGTAGTCGGCATGAATGAAGCCGCTGCTGATCAAGGTGTGGTAATCGCGGCCCTGCGCGATGCGAGACGGTCGCAGCAACGCGCGGTCGCGCAGTCGCGGTGCTGCGCTCAGCGCCAGCACGCTGATGGCCGCAAAGCCGATCAGAATCAGCATCGCCACCGGTGCGCCGCTGGCCAGATTGTGCAGCGTCAGCCAGAGCGTCTGCATCACATCGGTTCCTGCGGCCGGCTGCTGAAATACAGCAACATCAGGATCAGCACCATCACCGCAATGGCGCTGCCGGACAGCGAGGCCCGGATGCCGACCAGCCCGCCGAGCACGCCCACGCTCAGGCCGCTGAAGGTGCGCATGCCGGCGCTGGCCAGCGAATACAGGCCCACGATGCGGCCACGCATCGCCGGCGGTGCATTCATCTGCACCAGCGCCTGCGACATCGAGAAGAACGACAGCTCCACGAAGCCGGCAATGAACAGCAGCGGCAGCACCAGCGCATAGGAAGTGCCCAGTGCAAAACCGATCAGCGCCAGGCACCAGATCAGTCCCAGTATCAATGCGGTGCGCGGATGCGGCGTCAGCAGTGAGCGCGCCTCGAGCACGATGCCGGCGGTCAACGCGCCGGCTGCATCCGCGCCCAGCAGCAGGCTGTAGGCCAGCCCCGGATCGGCGTGACCGAGCAGCGTGGCGAAGCCCGGCATCTGGGCCTGGTAGCTGTTGCCCACCAGCATGCAGGCAAAGCCGGCCAGCAGCATCATGTAGAGAATGGTGCGATGCCTGCCCACTTCGCGCATCGCGCTCAGCAGATCGTCCAGCCCGCTGTTGCCGGGTCGCAGATGCGCTGGCTTGATGCGCCAGGGTTTGCCGCGCGGCAGTGCCCAGATCAGCAGCGGCAGAAAGAACAGCGCGTTGAACAGCAGTGCCACATGAGGGGGCGCTGCCAGCATCATCAGGTTGCCCACGCCCGGTCCCAGCAACATGCCCAGCATGCGACCCGAGGCATGCAGTCGCACCGCACTGCTCAGATGTTCCGCGGGCACGACGTCGTACAGCAGCAGCATGGCGGCCGGATTCCACAGCGTGCCGGCGATGCCATGCATCGTCAGCAGAATCCAGGCATGCCAGATCTGCAACCCGTCGGTGGCGATCAGCCAGGCCCAGCTCAACGACACGATCATGAACATCGTCATGCCCAGGACGACGAAGCGGCGCGGATCGAAGCGATCGGCGAGCCGACTCACCGTGATCGAGCCCAGCAGGAACGGCAGCCAGTGCGAGATCACGGCAAATCCGCCCAGCTCGGCCGACTGGAACTTCTGGTACATCACCCAGTAGCTGATGACGTGTTCCATGTTGTCGGCCATCATCGTCAGCACCACGCCACCCCAGAAGGTGACGAACGCGGGGTGACGCAGGGCGGGGAACGACAGTTTCTGCGTCGCCATCAGCGCTCCGGCAGCGGAATGAATTCGCGGTCATCGCCCGGCGGAAGCGGCATGCGCCCGGCACGCCAGTCATCGCCGGCCTGCGCGATGCGCTCGCGGCTCGATGACACGAAATTCCACCAGATGTGGCGTGGACCCACCGGCGCGCCGCCCAGCAGCATCACGGTGGCCGGTGCTGCTGCCGTCACCGATACGGTGGCCCCGGCCGGCAGCACCAGCAAGCTGCCATGCGGGTGGCTGGCGCCTGCGGCGGTCAGCGCGCCGCGCACGATATACAGCGCGCGCTCGGGCTGCTCGGGCGGAATGGCGAGGCTGGAACCGGCGGTGAAATCCAGATGTGCGTAATACAGCGGCGAATGCGTTCGCACGCGGCTTGCCACACCCAGCGGTGCGCCGGCGATGGCGCGCACCATCACGCCGCCGAGCGCAGTCAGCGGCAATTCCGCGGCCGGATGATGCACGAACGAGGGTTCGATCTCTTCAGCGTCGTCGGGCAGCGCCACCCAGGCCTGCATGCCCTCGAGCTTGCCGCCCTGCTCGCGCATGGCGTCGAAGCGCTCGGAGTGCGAGATGCCGCGGCCGGCCGTCATCCAGTTGACCTCGCCCGGCCGGATCGGCTGCGTCACGCCCAGACTGTCGCGATGCATGATTTCGCCATCGAACAGATACGTGACGGTGGCGAGACCTATATGTGGGTGCGGCCGCACATCGGTGCCAGCAGGCACCGGCGCCGGCAGCATCACCGGTCCGATGTGATCGAGAAATATGAAGGGACCGATCATCTGCCGTTGCGCCTGCGGCAGTACCCGTCCTACTTCGAGCGCGCCAATGCGGGTGCGGCGGGCGCGCAATACCAATTCCATCTGGAAACCTATGTTACGGTGGATCGTCGGTCGCTTCCTACAGTCGGTCGCGGTCACCGATGCCGGTGCGGTGAGCCGGTGCCCGCCACACTCCCTCCTCATCATAAGGAACTGCCCACTCAAACGCAGAGGAAAACGATCATGCGCAATGCAATCTGGATGGCTGTCGCCATCACTTCGCTGGGACTCGCTGCCTGCAGCCGCACCGAGACGCCCGCCGAAACCAACAGTGACGTGGCCAGCGCCGCGCGCGAAGGCGCGCAGGATGTGGCCGAAGCGCAGCGCGATGCGGCCGGCACCAATGCCGATGCGGCCGTCGACACTGCCCAGGCCAGCCAATCAGTGACCGAAGTGCAGGCCGAGGCCGATTACAAGGTGGCCATCGAAAAGTGCGACGCCCAGACCGGCGCGGCGCGCGATGCCTGCCAGTCGGAAGCCAAGGCGAGACTGGACACGGCCAGGGCCAATGCGAAGGCAGCGGTGGAGGCCACTGAAAAACAGGCTGGCAAGTAATCGAGGAGACCCATATGTCCAGCTATCACCACAACGATCGGGAGGAGAGCGACCGGCGCTATCGCAAACGCGTGCATCGCTTCCGGGGCGGACACGCTGCCGGTCCCGGCATCGATGATTCCCGGGAGGCACCGGACGCGCCGGCCGCGACACGTGCGGCAGCCCGAGAGCCGCGCAGCAGCAGCCTGCCGCACGGGTGGCGGCGATGAACGCGTTCACGGCGCTGCGCCTGTGGCTGGCGGTGCCGTTGGTGGTGGCATCCATCGCGGCGCTGGGTGCGCTCCGCAATGGTTCAGCCAATCAGCAGCTCAATCCGGCATTCACCGGCGCCGGGCCGCAGCAGCACCCGCTGCTGCGGCTGGATGAGACCGTCCACCGACAGCTGTCGCAGGACGCTGCCCGGGCCGTCACGCCGCATCTCGATGCGGTATAGCGTGCCATCGCGCCGATAGCGCACCGAGACGCCCGGCCATGCGCCGGGTAGTTTCGGCGCAAACTCCAGAGCATCGGCCTCGATGCGCAGACCGATCAGCTCCTCGATGATGGCGCGATACAGCCAGCCGGCGGCGCCGGTGTACCAGGTCCAGCCGCCGCGTCCGCCGTGGCCCGCGGCGGCGTAGATGTCGGCCGCCAGCACGTAGGGTTCAACGGCATAGCGGCGCATCCCGGTTTCATCGCGACTGCGATGCAGTGGATTCAGCCATTGCAGCCAGCGCCAGCCGCGCTCGATGTCGCCCAGCCGCAGCGCAGCGATGACGGTCCACGCGGCGGCGTGCGTGTATTGCGCGCCGTTCTCGCGCACACCGGGCACATAACCCCTGATGTAGCCGGGATTGGTCGCGCCCAGGTCGAAGGGCGGTGCCAGCAATCTGAGGATGCGCAGTTCCTCATCGGCCAGCTGCGTGGCGGCCGAATCCATGGCCTGCCGGCTGCGTTCGGGTTGCAGACCGTTGGCCAGCACGCTCCAGCTCTGCGCAATGGCATCGATGCGGCATTCGCTGGCCGACGCCGTGCCCAGCACGGTGCCGTCGTCGAAAATCGCCCGCCGGTACCACTGGCCATCCCAGGCCACGGCTTCGATGGTGGCGCGCAGCTGCGCCGCATGTGACTGCCAGCGCTGCGCACGTTCGGCCTCGCCGCGCGCGGCGGCGATCGGCGCGAAGCCGTCCAGCGTGGCCGACAGAAACCAGGCCAGCCAGACGCTCTCGCCGCGTCCCTGCGCGCCGACGCGATTCATGCCGTCATTCCAGTCGCCGGAGCCGATCAGCGGCAGGCCATTGGGGCCCAGCGCCAGACTGGCATCCAGCGCCAGCGCCGCGTGCTCGTACAGCGTGGCCGATTGCGCGGACTGGGCGGGTTCGAAGTAGGCGTCCTCGCGGCCTTCCGGAATGCCGGGTCCTTCGAGGAAGGGCAGATGCTGGTCCAGCACGGCGCTGTCGCCGGTGACGCGCAGATAGCGCTCGATGCAATGGGCCAGCCAGATGCGGTCATCGGAAATATGCGTGCGCACGCCGCGGCCGCCGGGTGGATGCCACCAGTGTTGCACATCGCCTTCGATGAACTGGCGAGCTGCGGCGCGCAGCAGATGTTCGCGTGTGATCTCCGGCGCACTCAGCAGCAATGCCTGGCCATCCTGCAGCTGGTCGCGGAAGCCATAAGCGCCGCCGGCCTGGTAGAAGCCCGCACGACCCCAGTAGCGCGCGCTCCATACCTGGTACAGCAGCCAGTCATTGGTCAGCACATTCAGCGCCGTATCGGGCGTCTCGATCTGAATGGTGTCGAGCCGCTCGCTCCATTGCGCGCGCAGCTGCGCCAGCACCTGATCGACCTGCCAGCCGCGCGCGGTGCCTATCAGCTGCTGCACCGCTTCGATGTTCTCCCCCTGGCCCAGCAGCGCGGTCACGTCAGCCGATGCGCCCGGCGCCAGCGTCAGCGTGAGCTGCAGCGCCGCGCAGGGATCCAGGCCCGCGCCGCTGCGGCCCGACAGCTTCGACAACGCCCCCTGCGGGCGCTGCTGGCTGCCATGCCGACCGAGAAACTCGGTGCGGTCGGCACTGCCCCATTGCTGGCGGCCGCACAGGTCGAAGAAGGCCACGCGCTGGCCGGCGTCGATGTTCCATGGATTGCGCGCCAGCAGCGCGCCGGTGGCTTCATCCCAGCTGCTGCGGATGAAATGCGCCTGGCGCGTACGCGATGGTCCCAGCGACCATTCCACATAGGCCGTCACCAGCAGTTTGCGGCTGCGGTTCGAGCGGTTGTGCACGCGCAGCCGGCTGATCTTCACCGGCTGATCCGGTGCCACCATCACCAGCAGCTCCGAGTCGATGTCATGACTCAGGTGCTCGAAGCGCGTATAGCCGCGGCCGTGATGGATGCGATACAGATGCTCGTCATGGCGCACCGGCAACGCAGTGGGTGTCCACAAGACGCCCGTGTCGGCTTCGAACAGGTAGAAGGTTTCGCCGGGAGGATCGATGACCGGATCGTTGCTCCACGGCGTCAGCGGATTTTCGCGGCTGTTGCCGCACCAGCTGTAGCCACCGCCGGATTCGGATACCACGGTGCCGAACACCGGGTTGGCGATCACATTCACCCAGGGCGCCGGCGTGCACTCATGCCCGGTCAGCGTGATCACATACTCGCGCTGCGTGGGGTCGACGCCGCCGATGCCGTTGAACAACTGCAGCCGCTGTCCGTGAGTGTGCGTGGCGCGTTCGGGCCGCCAGGGCGCCGACAGTTGCGGCACCATCGACGCGCCGAGCGTCGCCGGTGGCGAGACATACTGCGGTCGCGCCACCTGCCGCCCGAGTTGTTCCATCAGGGATCCCTGCGAGGCATCGATTACCGCGCGCGCTGCGGCCAGCAGTTGCCAGCGGTCCATGTCATCGAGCTGGGTGCCGCGCAGCAGATGGATCTGCCCGGGCCCGTGCGCCAGCGCCGGCCCCGCGCCGCGCAGCCAGTAGTCCAGTTCGGCCTGCAGCGGCTGCGCATAGCTGGCCGGTTCGTCGTTGAGTATCACCAGGTCCACCGCCATGCGTTTGCTGCGCCAGTAGGCATGTGCGCGGAAGGCCTGCAGCAGCTGCGATCGCTGCTCGGCCTGTGTGAAGCGCCAGACCATGATGGGCAGATCGCCGGAGATGCCGAAACGCCACAGCGCCGAGGCCGGTCGTGACAGCGAATTGAGGATGCGCTGGCCTGGCCGGAAAGCCGGCTGGCTGAACACGATGCGGGTGGCCAGCCGCTGGAATGCCTGCGCTTCAACCAGGTCCACGCCGATGTGCGTCAGCTGGATGCGCGCATGCGTCCACGCCAGCTGCGAACTGCGTTCGAAGTCGGTGTGGCGGCCGTAGCGCTGCGCCAGTTGCAACGCCGCCTCGCGTCCCTCGGCGGCGAAGGTGGCGAAGTTCAGATCATGCTCGGCGTCGGGCGCCAGCTGGATCACGATGCGGAAGGCCAGCGCCGGGTCCAGTACCGCGCCCACCCCGTTGGACAGTTCCGCGCCAGGATCCAGTGCGCGCGGCCGGCGCCGGGTGCGGCCGCGGCCGATGAAGGCGGCGCGCGCGGTTTCAAACTGCAGTGACGGACTGTCGGCTTGCGTTTGCGTTGACACTACGCTGTGGCCGACGCAGAAGTGCGCATCGGTGGCGTCGCGCGGCCGGCGCACGGCCAGCAATGTCTGGCTGTCGGGCAGATATTCGGTCTCGATGAACAGGTTCGAAAAGGCCGGATGCGCCAGGTCGGCGTCCTGGCTGGCCAGCACCGGCTCCAGATACGAGCAGATCGCCAGCCGTCGCATGCGTGTCGAGCGGTTGCGCAATCGCAGCCGGCGCAGCTCCACCGGATCATCGGGTGCCACCACCACCTCGAGCTCACTGAAGATGCCGTGGTCTTCGCGCGTGAAGCGCACCCGGTCTTCCTGGAACAGCACTTCGTAGCGTTCGGGTTCGACTGCGGTGGGCTGGTAGGTGGCCGACCAGAGGTGTTCGCTGTCCAGGTCGACGATGTAGATGAAGCTGCCCCAGTCATCCAGCGTGGGGTCTTCGCGCCAGCGGGTGACGGCCAGATGCCGCCAGCGGCTGAAGCCACCGCCGGCGGCGGTCAACGCCACCGCGAACTCGCCATTGGACAGCAGCTGCAGCGCCGGGCGGTCCAGGTGCGGCGTGATGAAGCGGCGCGTCAGCGCCTCGCCGATGCGGACGCGATCCACCGGCGGCGCGGCGGCGCGCAGTGTGCGCACGCGGATCGAGCGCGGGAACATCTCCTGCAGCAGCAGTTCGGCCGCGTATACATGCGGATCGCCATGGAAGCGTCGCCGCAGGCGCTGGCCCTGCACGGCATTGTGGATGGCCGCGATCGACATGCCCTGGTGATGCGCCATGTAGGCGCGTACCAGCACCGGCGCGTCATCGCGCAGCCGCTCGGGCGTGTAGTCGATGGATTCATAGTAGCCGTAGCTGCCGAGCGCGCCCTGCGCACGCAAGCGCATGAAGTTGGCCAGCGCCGCCTGCGGTGCGCACAGCGAGGCCAGCGCCGTGGCATAGGGTGCCACCACCTGGTCGGCCTGCAGGCCGGCCTTCAATCCCAGCTGCGGAACGCCGAAAGCGCGGTACTGGTAGGTGTGTTCGCGGTCGCGTACGGCATAGGCCGCTTCGGATACGCCCCAGGGCAGCCGGTGCTGGCGGCCCCAGGCGATGTGGGCCGCCACCGCGCGGCGCGCCGTCACTTCGATCAGGCTGTCGCGCGGCGTGGCCATCACCAGCGACGGCATCAGGTACTCGAACATCGAGCCCGACCAGGATTCCAGCGCAGGGCCTGCCGGCGTGTCGGCCAGTCCGCGTGCCAGCCGCTGCCAATGCAGGGGTGGCACCTGCCCCCAGGCAATGGCGAGGAAACTGGCCAGCCGCGCTTCCGAAGCCAGCAAATCGTAGTGGCTGCGATCCAGCGTGCCATCTTCGACGCGCCAGCCGATGGAGAACAGCTCGCGCTCGGCGTCGAACAGCATGCGGAAGTTCATGTTGCGCGCCATGTCCCGCGCGCGCGTTGCCACCTGCGCCCGCTGCGTAGCGCCGCCGGTCTCGCGCGCCGGCGCGCAGCGCGCAATGGCATGCTCCAGTTCCTCGGCCCAGGCCAGCAGATCCGGATGCAGCCCGGCATTGTCACGGGCCTCGGCGCGCAGCCGGTTCACCAGCGCCGCTGCCGATTCATGCAGCACGCTCATGCCACCGGGTGTCTGGGCGTTGGCTGCTGCTGCTGTGACCAGTTGTGCCTGCAGTTCGTTGCGCAGCGCCGGTTCGTGCCGTGCCAGTTCTTCATCGAATATGGCCAGCGTGTCGCGCAGCGCCTCGGCACGCACGGCCGGGTTACCGGCTTCGCTGTCGCAGGCGCAGGCCAGCGCGATCAGGTAGCCGGCCAGGTTGCCGCTGTCCACGGTGGATACATAGCGCGGCGCGAGCGGCGCCAGTGTCTGCGTGTCATACCAGTTCAGGAAATGGCCGTCGCAGCGTTCCAGGCGATCCAGCGTGTCGAGCGTGGCGCTGACACGTGCGATGAATTCGCGCTCGCCCAGCCAGCCGAGATCACGGGCCGATACGCAACTCAGCAGGTACAGGCCGATGTTGGTGGGCGAGGTGCGATGCGCCACGCGTGGTGTCGGGTCTTCCTGGAAATTGTCCGGCGGTAGATGATGGTCGGCGTCGGTGACGAACTGCGTGAAATAGCGCCAGGTGCGGCGGCCGATGCGTCGCAGCGCTGCTTTGTCATCGGCAGACAGTGGCGCGGCCAGCGCAGCGGGCCGCCGCCGGCTCAGCTCGCGTGCCACCACCGGCGCCAGCCACCACAGCAGCAGCGTGGGTGACACGGCGGCCAGGCTCTGCCCTCCGAGCAACACCACGATTCCGGCCACGGCAATCACCACGATGGTGGCGCTGCGCAGCGGCCACGAGAAATGATCCAGTGCCACGCCCTTGCCGTGCTTGGCCTGCGCGGCGCTGATCCATTCCAGACGATGCCGCTTCGACACCGCCATGCGCCACAGGCTGCGGCAGATGGCGTCGATCATCAGCCAGGCATAGTGCGCCAGCAGCGCGAAGCCGGTGGCTGCCAGCGCCGCGGCGTCATACAGCGCGCGTCGACTGCGCAACAGCGAGCCGGCGATCACCGGCGCCGCCAGCAAGGCCAGCGCCAGCGCTGAAATCCACAGGCCGGCCGCGGGCTGCAGGCACCACAGCAGCACCATGGCGGCCAGCAATGCCGGCGCGATCAGCGTACGGCGCAGGTTGTCCAGCATCTGCCAGCGCGCCAGCGCCGGCAGACCGCGCCCGCGCGGCCCCAGCAGCCAGGGCAACAGCTGCCAGTCGCCGCGTGCCCAGCGATGCTGGCGTTCGGCCGCCACTTCGGCATGGGCCGGAAATTCGTCGAAGAATTCGACGTCGGCCACCAGCGCGCAGCGCGCAAAGGAACCCTCCAGCAAGTCATGGCTGAGCAGCGTGTTGTCGGGCACACGGCCGGCCAGCGCGGCCTCGAAGGCATCGACCTGATACAGGCCCTTGCCGATATAGATGCCGCTGCCGAACAGATCCTGATACACATCCGACACCGCGCCGGCGTAGGGATCGAGACCCGCCGCACTGGCATACAGATGTTCGAACAGGCTGCGTTCCGCGCGACGCGGCAGTGTGGGCGTGACGCGTGGCTGCAGCATGGCGTAGCCGGCGATGATGCGACCCGTGGCATCGCTGCGCGGCCGCTGCAGCGGATGCAGCGCGATGGCCAGCAGTGCGGTCACCGTGCCCATCTGCATGCGCGTGTCGGCATCCAGCGTGACCACATAACGTACGTTTGACGGCACCGAGCAGGCGCCGGCCGTGAAAGCGGTGTCGGTGGCGCCACGCAGCAGGCGGTTCAGTTCGTGCAGTTTGCCGCGCTTGCGCTCCCAGCCCATCCAGCGCTGTTCGGCTGCATCCCAGCGGCGCTGGCGATGCAGCAGCAGAAAGCGCGCTTCACCGGCAGCGTGACGCTGGTTCAACGAGTCGATGCCGGCGCGCGCCGCATTGAACAGCTCGGCATCGTCGGGCCGTTGCGCATGATCGGCATCGACCCAGTCCGACAGCAGCGCCAGGTACACATTGGGGTCGACATTGTTGAGATGGTGCGCCTCGATCTGGCGCAGCAGCTCGTGCAGCGTGCGGCGACTGCTCAGCAGGCAGGGGATCACCACCAGGGTGCGTGCCGTGTCGGGCACCGATTGCAGGTCGAGCCGCGGCAGCGGTCGTGGCGGCAGCAGCCGCGCCGTCAGCGCATTGACCAGCGCCGTCGCCACTTCCGAGACCGGCCACCACAGCGCGATTGCCAGCGCCAGCCACAGTGCTGGCCGCGTGGGCGCAATCGCGGGCCACGCCAGCAGCGATGCGCTGCCCAGCGCGGTCAGAGCCAGTATCGCCGGTGCGTACCACAGCAGACCGCCGGCGCGCAGCGCGCGACGGCAGCGTTCGCCTGTCGGCAACCGTACATCGAGCTGCCGCTCCAGCGCGACGCGCTGCGGACCCAGCAGCATCGAGCTGGCATCACCGGGTTGTGCCAGCACCAGTTCCGCCACGGCCTGTTCCCCGCTGTGCGTCCAGCGCGCCAGTTCGGCCACGGCCTGGCGACACAGTTCGCGCGTGCCCAGGTCGCAGCCCCGGTACACGGCATCGCGGGCAAGAACCTGGTGCGGCAGACTGAGATTCTCCACCGCGCGTCGCCAGTCGGTGGCGCCGATCAGCCGCATCGAGATGATCAGGTTGCGGATGGTCAGGTTCGCGGCGCGCTGCGCGCGGTGTTCCTCGATGGTCACTGAAGCCGCGGAGTGCTGCAGCGTGGCCAGCCGCTCGCCCAGTGCCTGCAGCGTCAGCGGAAACTGTCCTTCATGAAACTGCAGGCGATGCAGCAGTTGCACCGCAAAGCCGATGCTCATCGATGGCGGCCAGTCGTGCATCTCCGGCAGCGCCAGAACAATTTCCCGGCTGCCCGGCAGCAGCAGGCGATCGGCATAGTCGTCGGCAAGGCGTCGCCCGTTCTGCGACCAGACGATGCGTCGTGCCAGACGGCGCAGGTTCTCCAGCAGCGCCAGCCGCAGCACCGTGGGCAGCGCCCACAGTTCCGACAGCTCCAGCGGCGCCACGGTCTGTGCGCCGCGCAGGTAACGTGTCAGCGGCTCGAGTGCGATGACGCAGTCGCTGTGCGCGATGAAGTAGCTGGCCAGTGCCCCGATGCGCAGCGAGCCGGCACCGCTCCCTTCGATGAGCCGGGGCAGGGCCTGCGACCGGCGATGCGGCAGCGCTTCACGCGTTGCAGCCAGTTGATCTTCGATGACATGGGCGTTATCGAGGATCCACTCGGCACCGGGCGTGACGGCCTGACGTTCAGACGCCGCCGCGGACAATTCCTGGTAGGCAGCGCGCAGCACGGCTGCGTTCTGGTCCAGGCGCTGGCGCAGCGCCGCCGTGCCGCGCCGGATGCGCTGCGCGGCGAGGCCGCGCGCCACTTCGGCGCCCTGCCGGTCCCAGTCTTCGGTCGCGGTAGCGCTGGCGCGCAGCGGTGCTTCATCGGGCGGGCACAGCAGTGGAATGGTTTCGGCGGCTGCGCTGGACGTGGTCATTGGGCGACAGCATCGGCTATCGCGCTGCGCAGCAATATAGGGATCGTCTGGTCACCACTGTCGGCGTGCGCTGACAGCGAGGATGTCGCGCGGGCGTATTAGGCACCAGAGGCGTGATGCCGGACCCATGCTGCGTAACAGTCCACCCACTTCTGCATGAAGCCCAGGCTGTCGGTGCCGATGCTGTCGTCGTCGGTCAGCAGGCCGGCACGGTGCTGTAGGAAAACCTCAGGCTGTCCCATCACCGGCGCATCCAGATAGGCCAGCACATTGCGCAGGTGCTGCTGCGCCATGGCGGTACCGGTCGCACCCGGTGAAATGCCGATGATGGCGGTGGGTTTGCCGGCCCAGGAGTTTTTGCCGTAGGGGCGCGAGCCGTGATCGAGAGCGTTTTTCAGCACGCCGGGAATGGAACGGTTGTACTCCGGCGTGACGAACAGCAGACCTTGTGCAGTGGTGATCTCGCTCTTCAGCTGCTTCGTGGCAGCCGGTGGGTCCGCATCCTGATCTTGGTTGTACAGCGGCAGCGCGCCGATCTCCGCGATGCGCGCCTTGAGGTCGTCCGGAAACAGCTTGACCACGGCGCGGGCCAGCCGCTTGTTGAATGACTCGCGCCGCAAGCTGCCGACCAGCACGGCAATGTTGTACTGACTCATGTTGGATGCTCCTGCACAGGGAAGCGCCGATTCTGGCAGGAGGGGAGCCCGCGGCCTGTCATCCCGCGCAGGAGCCGTTTGTACGTGTCGTCCGGCCAGGCCCAGGATCAGCGCAATCGCGCGCGGGCCTGCTGGGCGGCGACCACAGCGTCTGCATCGCTGGCCGGTGTGCGCAGCCTTCGCAGCAGGTCGCTGGCGCTACTGCCGTTCGCGCGGGTCGTGGTCAGCATGCAGCTGAAACTGGCAATCTCGATGGCAAGATTGCGGCGGATCTGTTCCCACTGCGTGTCTTCGATGGATGCCAGGAATCTGCGCGCCTGGCCTGCTTCGCCGCGGCTGGGCTCGAAATGTCGCGGATGGCCGCTCAGTCCATCCAGCCCCGTACTGCGACCCTCTTTTCCTTGTCTACCCATTACTGGCTCCTCAAGGATGTTGGTGATTGTGAGGGGCATTCTTCCACCGCCGTGGTGATTGCACAGCCTGCCAGCTCTGACAGGCCATGTTCTGTTCAATGGTGGAGTTCGGCCGGCTATGATTTGTCGATGACACTCAAACTGATCTCGTCGATGGCCCCCCGCGAACTGCTGCGAGAGCTGGTGGCGCAATGGCAGCGCGGCGGCGGCGCCGAAGTGAAGGCTGAAGCCGCCGGTGGCGTGGACGTGGAAAAACGCCTCCAGGCCGGCGAGGTCGCCGACCTGGTCGTGCTGGCGCGCGATGCCATCGACCGACTGGCCGCCAGCGGCCGGTTGCTGGATGACACTCGCGTGGATCTGGCGTGCTCCGGCATTGCCGTTGCGGTGCGCGCCGATGCACCACAGCCGCCGATCGGGGATGAACAGGCCGTGCGCGAAGCCGTGCTGGCGGCGCGCACAGTGAGTTATTCCACCGGTCCCAGCGGCACCTATCTGGAACAGCTGTTCGAACGCTGGGGCATCCTGCAGCAGCTGCGGCCACGCATTGTGGTGCCGCCGCCGGGCAAACCGGTGGGCTCGCTGGTGGCCGAAGGACAGGCCGAACTGGGTTTCCAGCAATTGAGCGAACTGATGAATCTGCGCGGCATTGCCGTGCTGGGCCCGCTGCCGCCATCGATCCAGCACATCACGGTGTTCTCCGGCGCCATCCTCCGCAGCAGCATGCAGGCCGTTGCGGCGCGCCAGCTGCTGGAGTTCATGGCGGCGCCAGCGCTGGACGCCCTCAAGCAACGCTGTGGTATGGATGCGGTGCGACTGCCTGTGTAGGAATCCTCCGACAGACGTGTAGGGCTGCCCCAGATTAGAAACGTGGCTGCCCATCTGTAGCATTCCGCGGGCCGCCTGCAAAACGTCTGGATTTCCGCCGTGCGTTTCCTGCAGGCAGGGAGGCCTGTCGATGGATACCCAGGAACGCGTCCGTGCCCGGATCAATGTGGCAGGTCGCCGCGCCCGTGCGGCCGCCGAGCCTGCACTGGACACGAAAAAGTTGCTGCGCGCACTGCAGGCAGTGCGCGATGGCGACTTTTCGGTGCGCCTGCCCAGCGATCGCGTCGGCATCGCCGGCAAGGTGGCCGACGCCTTCAACGAGATCGTCGCCTCGAACCAGCGGCTGGCGCGCGAAATGGAGCGCGCAGGTCAGCTGATCGGCAAGGACGGCAAGACCCGCCACCGCGTCACCATCGACCGGCGCTCGGGCGCCTGGGGCGACATCGAGAAGTCGGTCAATACGCTGATCGACGATCTGCTGTGGCCCACCACCGAAGTCACCCGCACCATCACCGCGGTGGCCAAGGGCGATCTGTCGCAGACCGTGCAGCTGGAAGCCGACGGCCGTCCGCTGAAGGGCGAATTCCTGCGTTCGGCCAGCATTGTCAACACGATGATCGAGCGCATGAGTGCGTTCACCTCCGAGGTGACGCGCGTGGCGCGCGAGGTGGGCACCGACGGCAAGCTCGGCGGCCAGGCCATCGTGCCGGGTGTCGCCGGCACCTGGAAGGATCTCACCGACTCGGTGAACTCGATGGCATCGAACCTCACCGGTCAGGTGCGCAACATTTCCGAAGTGACCATTGCCGTGGCCAACGGCGACCTGTCGCGCAAGATCACGGTGGACGTGCGCGGCGAAATCCTGCAGCTGAAGGAGGCCATCAATACCATGGTGGACCAGCTGCGTTCCTTCGCCTCCGAAGTGACGCGCGTGGCGCGCGAAGTGGGCACTGATGGCAAGCTCGGCGGCCAGGCCATCGTGCCGGGCGTCGCCGGCACCTGGAAGGATCTCACCGACTCGGTGAACTCGATGGCGTCGAACCTCACCGGCCAGGTGCGCAACATCGCCGAAGTGTCCACGGCCATCGCGCGCGGTGACCTGTCGCGCAAGATCACCGTGGACGTGAAGGGCGAAATTCTGGAGCTGAAGGAAACCATCAACACCATGGTGGATCAGCTCAATGCCTTCGCCGCCGAAGTGACACGCGTGGCGCGCGAGGTGGGTACCGAAGGCAAGCTCGGCGGCCAGGCCGAAGTGAAAGATGTGTCCGGTGTGTGGAAGGACCTCACCGAGAACGTGAACTCCATGGCCAGCAACCTGACCGGTCAGGTGCGCAACATCGCCGATGTGGCCACGGCCATTGCCAGCGGCGATCTGTCGCGCAAGATCACGGTGGACGTGCGCGGCGAGATCCTGCAGCTGAAGGAAACCATCAATACCATGGTGGACCAGCTGCGCTCGTTCGCCTCCGAAGTGACGCGCGTGGCGCGCGAGGTGGGCACCGAAGGCAAGCTGGGCGGCCAGGCGAACGTGCCCGGCGCCGGTGGTACCTGGAAGGACCTCACCGACAACGTCAACACCATGGCCAACAATCTCACCGGCCAGGTGCGCAACATCGCCGAAGTGACCACGGCCGTGGCGCGCGGCGACCTGTCGCGCAAGATCACCGTGGACGTGAAGGGCGAAATCCGCCAGCTTAAGGAAACCATCAACACCATGGTGGATCAGCTCAACGCATTCGCCGCCGAAGTGACGCGCGTGGCGCGCGAGGTGGGCACCGAGGGCAAGCTCGGCGGCCAGGCCGAAGTGCAGGACGTCAGCGGCGTGTGGAAGGACCTCACCGACAACGTCAACTCCATGGCCAGCAATCTCACCGGCCAGGTGCGCAACATCGCCGAGGTGGCCACCGCCATCGCGCGCGGCAACCTGTCGCGCAAGATCACGGTGGACGTGCGTGGCGAGATCCTGCAGCTGAAGGAAACCATCAACACCATGGTGGACCAGCTGAACAGCTTCGCCGCCGAAGTGACGCGCGTGGCGCGCGAGGTGGGCACTGAAGGCAAGCTCGGCGGCCAGGCCATCGTGCCCGGCGTGGCCGGCACCTGGAAGGATCTCACCGACAACGTGAACTCCATGGCCAGCAACCTCACCGGCCAGGTGCGCAACATTGCCGAGGTGGCCACCGCCATCGCGCGCGGCGACCTGTCGCGCAAGATCACCGTGGACGTGAAGGGCGAGATCCTCGAGCTGAAGCAGACCATCAACACCATGGTGGACCAGCTGAACAGTTTCGCCGCCGAAGTGACGCGCGTGGCGCGCGAGGTGGGCACCGACGGCAAGCTGGGCGGTCAGGCCGAGGTGCCGGGTGTGGCCGGCACCTGGAAGGATCTCACCGACAACGTCAATCCCATGACCAGCAACCTAACTGGCCAGGTTC
>JAIBJM010000107.1 GCA_020029535.1 Gammaproteobacteria bacterium
CCGCAGACTCGCGGCCGGGGCCGGGGCCGCCGACACGCACTTCCACATTGCGGACGCCATGTTCCTGCGCCGCAACGCCGGCCTTTTCAGCAGCGACCTGTGCGGCAAACGGTGTGCTCTTGCGCGAACCGCGGAAACCGCAACCGCCCGAGGTCGCCCAGGACAGCGTGTTGCCCTGGCGATCGGTGATGGTGATGATGGTGTTGTTGAAGGACGCATGCACATGCGCGATCGCATCGAGCACGTTCTTGCGCGCCTTCTTCGGCTTCTTGGCGGCAGCGGCGGCCTGCGAGGCCGTGTTGTTTGCCTGCGGTTTCTGGTCAGCCATGTCTTATACCTTTCCCGGCGGCGCGTTCAGCTTGACCGCTTGTTTGCGCGGACCCTTGCGGGTGCGCGCGTTGGTGCGCGTGCGCTGGCCGCGCACCGGCAGACCCTTGCGATGACGCATGCCGCGCCAGGTGCCCAGATCCATCAATCGCTTGATGTTCATCGACACTTCGCGGCGCAGGTCGCCTTCGACCGCCCACTTGGTGATCTGCGCGCGAAGCGCAGTAACTTCAGCTTCGGTCAGATCCTTGACCCGCGTGGTCGGATCGACGCCCGCCGCGGTACAGGTTTCCACTGCCCGCGTGCGGCCAATGCCGAAGATGTGGGTCAGACCGATCCCGACGTGCTTGTTCATCGGGATATTGATGCCGGCAATGCGTGCCATGATTCTACCTCAAACCCTTCTCAACCCTGGCGCTGCTTGTGGCGGGCATCCGTGCAGATCACGTAGACCACACCACGCCGACGCACAATTTTGCAGTTCTTGCATATCTTCTTGACTGATGGACGTACTTTCATCGCTAACCCGGACCGCCGCGGCCCGCTCCCAGCAAATTCGCCTTTTTCATCAGGCCCGGATAATGGTGCGACATCAGGTGCGCCTGCAGCTGCGCCATGAAGTCCATCACCACGACCACCACGATCAGCAGCGACGTCCCGCCAAATTGGAACGGCACGCCCTGCGAAGAAACCAGAATCTCGGGTAGCAGACAGACGCCGGCGATGTAGATCGCCCCCCAGAGCGTCAGCCGCGTCAGCACCTTGTCGATATAGTCGCCGGTCTGCTGGCCCGGACGGATGCCGGGGATGAAAGCGCCGCCCTTCTTGAGGTTGTCGGCAGTCTCACGCGCATTGAACACCAGCGCTGTATAGAAGAAGGCAAAGCCGAGGATCAGCAACGCGTACAGCACCAGGTGCAGCGGCTGGCCGTAGCCCAGCGCCGCCGACACGCTCTGCAGCCAGTAACCCAGCCGCGAGTCGCTGGCGGTGCCGAAGAAGCTGGCGATCGTGGCCGGAAACAACAGCAGGCTCGAGGCGAAGATCGGCGGAATCACGCCGGCCATGTTCAGCTTGAACGGCAGATGGCTGCTCTGGCCGGCGTACATGCGACGGCCGACCTGGCGCTTGGCGTAGTGCACAGTGATGCGGCGCTGCGCGCGTTCGACGTACACGCAGAACCCGGTGACGCCGACGATGATGGCGATCAGCAGGATCGCGAACAGCGGGCTCAGCTCGCCGGTCGACACCGATTCGAAAGTCTGGCTGATGGCGCCGGGCAGACCCGCAACAATGCCGGCCAGGATCAGCATCGAAATGCCGTTGCCAATGCCGCGCTCGGTGATCTGCTCGCCCAGCCACATCAGGAACATGGTACCGGTGGTCATCGTGAGCGTCGCAATGAACATCCACTGGAAGCCCGGGCTCAACACCATGCCGCCGCTCTGCAGCGCCGCCGCGGCGCCGAACGACTGGAACACGCCCAGCCCCAGCGTCGCGTAGCGCGTCAGCTGGGTGATCTTGCGGCGACCCGACTCGCCTTCCTTGCGGTATTCCATCAGCGTCGGAACCACCATCGACAGCATCTGGATGATGATCGACGCCGAAATGTAGGGCATCACGCCCATGGCAAAGATTGACAGGCGCGACAGCGCACCGCCGGAGAACATGTTGGCAATGCCGAAAATGGTGTTCGAGGTGTCGTTGAAGAACTCGGCCACCGCCGACGGATTGATGCCCGGCACCGGAATGTACGAGCCGATGCGATAGACGATCAGCGCGCCAACCAGGAACAGCAGGCGGCCGCGGATCTCGCCGAGGCGTCCAGCCTCGGCGATCGCAGCAGCAGGGTTCATGTTGGCGGGGTTGGCCATCAGTCTTCGACCTTGCCGCCGGCCGCTTCAATTGCGGCGCGCGCGCCCTTGGTCACCGCCACGCCCTTGAGCGTTACGGCCTTCTTCAGCTCGCCCGACAGCACCACCTTGGCGCGCTTGGCAAACACCGGCACCAGGTCGATGGCCTTGAGGGCTTCCAGATCGATCACCGGCGCCTGCACCAGCGCCAGTTCATGCAGACGCACTTCGGCGCGGCTGGCCTTCATGGCAGAGCGGAAACCGACCTTGGGCAGCCGGCGCTGCAGCGGCATCTGGCCGCCTTCGAAACCGACCTTGTGATAGCCGCCCTTGCGGGCGCGCTGACCCTTGACGCCGCGCCCGCAGGTCTTGCCCTGGCCGGCCGAGGCGCCACGACCGACGCGCAGCCGCGGCTTGCGCGAACCTTCGCCCGGCTTGATGGTATTCAGACGCATCAGTTCTGCTCCACTTTCAGCAGATGGTTGGCGGCGTAGATCATGCCGCGGTTCTCCGCGGTATCAGCCACGACCACGCTCTGGTGCCGGCGCCGCAGACCCAGTCCGCGCACCGACGCCGCGATATTACGCAGCTGGCCGTGCACGCTTCTCTGCAGCGTCACCTTGAGCTTCCCGGAGGTGTTGGACTTGCTCGCCATGTCTTTATCCCAGAATGTCTTCAAGACTCTTGCCACGCTTGGCGGCAATGTCTTCGGGTGAACGCACCGCAGCCAGCGCATTGACGGTGGCACGCACCACATTGATCGGGTTGCGCGAGCCGTAGCTCTTGGCCAGCACGTTGCGCACTCCGGCGCATTCGAGCACCGCGCGCATGCCACCGCCAGCGATGACGCCGGTACCGCCGGAAGCCGGCAGCATGAACACGCGGGTGGCGCCATGCGCGCCCTTGACCGCGTAGTGCAGCGTATCGTTGTTCAGGCTGACGTTAACCATATTCTTGCGCGCCTGCGCCATGGCCTTGGAAATCGCCACCGGCACTTCACGGGCCTTGCCGAAACCAAAGCCGACGCGACCGGCACCATCGCCGACCACGGTCAGTGCGGTGAAGCCGAACTGACGGCCACCCTTCACAACCTTGGCGGTACGGTTGACAGCGACCAGCTTCTCCATGAAGTCGTCGCCGCTATGCGTTTTTTCCATTCTTGCCATGCGAATTCGCCCCTGATTACAGTTCGAGTCCCGCTTCGCGGGCGGCATCGGCCAGCGCCTTGACGCGGCCGTGGTACTGGAAACCTGCGCGGTCAAAAGCCACCCTGGTGACGCCGGCAGCCTTGGCGCGCTCGGCAATGGCGCGACCCACTGCCTTGGCCGCCTCGACATTGCCGGTGCCCTTGAGGCCCTTGCTGACGTCCTTGTTCAGC
>JAIBJM010000015.1 GCA_020029535.1 Gammaproteobacteria bacterium
AGCGGCGTTGATCTGTCGCCGCAGCTCTTCCCGTACCGCCTCGTGTCCGCTGACCTGCAGGGCCGGCACGCTGCAGTTCAGATAGCGGAAATTGCGCGCACTCTCGAGGTATTCGAAGACGCGCAGGTAGTCGTCGCTCTCCTGCCAGGCATGGGTGACGAAGACGCGGATGGGATCGCCGGAAGCCATGCGCACAGTGTACTGTGCCGCCCGAGGAGTGGAAACGAGTGCGATTGCTGGTTTACAACATCCGCTATGCCACCGGCACCGGTCCGGCCTTCCACCTGCCGGTGCCCGGCGCGGGCTACCTGCGCAGCAGCCGGCGCATACTGGAACAGATCACCCATTTCATCGAGCAGGAAGATCCGGAAATCGTCGGTCTGATCGAGGTCGATACCGGTTCGATTCGCACCGGCATGCTCAACCAGGCCGAATACGTGGCCAACAAGCTCGGCCACTACACCGCCTACCAGTGCAAGTATGGCGCCGCGTCGATCAATCACCGCGTACCCATTGTGCGCAAGCAGGCCAATGCGTTGCTGGCCGCGCCGCAGATCACCGGCGAACGTTTCCACTACTTCGATGCCGGCATCAAGCGGCTGATCATCGAGCTGGAACTCGACGACGTCTGCATCTTCCTGGTCCATCTGTCGCTGAAGTTCCGGCACCGCCAATACCAGCTGCGCACCCTGCACGACCTGGTCGTGCAATCGCCAAAACCGGTGATCATCGCCGGTGATTTCAATACCTTCTGGGGCACGCACGAAATCTATCTGTTCATGCGCGCCTCGGGTCTGCGCAGTGCCAACACGCAGGGGCTGTTCTCGTATCCGGCGCGCAACCCGCGGGTCGAGCTGGACTTCATCCTGGTCAGCGAGGGCATCCAGATCGATGAGTTCCGCGTACCCGAAGTGCGCTTCTCGGATCACCGGCCGCTGGTCTGTGATTTTTCGCTGAAAAGCCCAGCCTGAGGAGACTGCATGTCCGATGAAGCTGCCTGGTCATTGCGTCGCGATGCCGACGGCGTTGCATGGCTGACGCTGGACAAGCCCGGCGCTTCCGCCAACACGCTGGGACGCGCCATTCTCGAGGAGCTTGGCCAGTGGGTCGGCGAACTGGAACGGACACCACCGCGCGGCCTGGTGCTGCGTTCGGGCAAGAGTTCCGGCTTCATCGTCGGCGCCGACATCCATGAATTCACCGCTTTCAAGGACCAGGCTATCGCGCTGGCGGCGTCGCGCCTCGGCCAGTCGGTGCTGGCGCGGCTGGCCGCGTTGCCCTGCCCCACAGTAGCGGCCATCCACGGCTTCGCGCTGGGTGGCGGTCTCGAAGTGGCGCTGGCCTGCCGCTATCGCGTCGCGGTCGGCGATGTGCGATTGGCACTGGGACTGCCCGAAGTGCAACTGGGTATCCAGCCCGGCTTCGGCGGCACGGTGCGTGGCGTGCAGCTGCTGGGCGTACGGCCCGCCATGGAACTGATGCTGACCGGCAAGAGTGTACGGGCCGAGCGCGCGCTGGCCATCGGCCTGGTAGACAAACTGGTCAGTGCCAGCGAACTGGACGCCGCGGCGCGCCAGCTGATCATCGACGCGCCGCCACCACATCGCCCGCCGCTGCTCGAACAGCTGCTCAACCTGCCTGGCGTACGCGCATTGCTGAAGCCGGTGCTGCTGCGGCAGGTGGCGCGGCGGGCGCGGCGCGATCACTATCCGGCGCCCTTCGCCATCGTCGAACTGTGGGCCCGGCACGGCGCGCGCGGCGCCGCGGCTTACGAGGCCGAGGCGCAATCCATCGCGCGGCTGTTCGACACTGAAACCGCGCATGGGCTGGTGCGCGTATTCCTGCTGCAGGAACGCCTGAAGTCGCTGGGTGGCAAGAGCGCGCAGGCCGCGCAGCATGTGCATGTGGTGGGCGCCGGCGTCATGGGCGGCGACATCGCGGCCTGGTGCGCGCTGCGCGGGCTGGAAGTCAGCCTGCAGGATCGCGAGCTCAAGTTCATTCAACCCGCCATGCAGCGCGCCGATGCGCTGTTCACCAAGCGCATCAAGGATGCCGCTGAGCGCGCCAGAACCAGCGCGCGGCTGCAGGCCGACGCAGCTGGCGACGGCATGATACGGGCCGATGTGATGATCGAAGCCATCTTCGAAGATCTGCAGGCCAAGCGCGCGCTGTTTGTTGCAGCCGAACCGCGACTGCCGGCCACCGCCATCCTCGCCACCAATACCTCCAGCATTCCGCTGGAGGAGATGGCCGGCGCATTGAATGATGCGGGGCGGCTGGTGGGTCTGCACTTCTTCAATCCAGTGGCGCAGATGCCGCTGGTGGAAGTGATTCATTCCACGACGACGCGTCCCGAAGTGCTGACGCAGGCGCTGACCTTTGCGCGGCGCATCGACAAACTGCCGCTGCCCTGCCGCAGCAGTCCTGGCTTCCTGGTCAACCGTGTGCTGTTCCCGTACCTGCACGAAGCCCTGCATGCCGCTGGCGCCGGCATCCCGTTGGCTGTCATCGATCGCGCGGCCGAGGATTTCGGCATGCCGATGGGACCGATCGAACTGGCCGACGTCGTGGGCCTGGATGTGGTGCTGCACGTGGGCGAAATCATCACCCGCGAACTGCGGCGCGATGAGCCATCCTTCGTGGCGGAACTGCGCAGCCGGGTTGCCGCACGCCAGCTGGGCCGCAAGAGCGGCGCAGGGCTGTATCCCTGGCATGACGGCAGGGCCCGGAAGTCGCAGGTCACGGCAGCCGTGCCCGAAGATCTCGCCGACCGCCTGATTCTCGCCATGCTGAACGAATGCGTGGCCTGCCTGCGCGAGCAGGTGGTGGCTGATGCCGACCTGGTCGATGCCGGTGTGATCTTCGGCACCGGCTTCGCGCCATTCCGTGGCGGGCCGTTGTACTACGCGCGTCGCCGCGGAATTCCCACGGTGATGGCCAGGCTCCGGCAACTGGCCGAGCGCCATGGTCCACGATTCAATCCCGATCCCGGCTGGTCGCAACTCGTCGACTGAATCGCAATAACCGGCCCAATATCCGGAGACAAAACAGCGCTTTGCATTCGCTGTGTTACCATCGAACTGTCCCCCGATCGTTGATCCGAGGCACGGTTTAATGAGTGAAGACCGCCCTGTCGATGTAGCGACATTGCGCAGATTCTCGCCACTGGATGGCATGAAGAAGGACAACCTGCAGGCGTTGTCCCGCAAGGTCGTCATCAGCGAAATATCTGCCAACCGGTTGCTGTTCAAGCAGGGCGATACCGAGAAACGCACCATATGGCTGCTGTCCGGCATGGTGGAGCTGCGCGAGGACGAGCAGACCATAGCGATGATCCGCGGCGGCAGTCCGGAAGCTCGCAGTCCGCTGACTCCAAAACTGCCGCGCAGCTGCAGTGCCCGCGCGGTCGATCCGATCGAATACATATCGATCGACAGCGAGCTGCTGGACATGATGATCACCTGGGATCAGACCGGCACCTATGAAGTGGCCGAGCTGCAGGCCCAGCTGTCAGGTAACGACAGCGACGACTGGATGACCGCGCTGCTGCAGACCAAGGCTTTTCACCGCATCCCGCCGGCCAACATCCAGGCCATCTTCATGCGCATGCAACGCAACAGCTATCGCACTGGCGAAGTCGTCATCCAGCAGGGCGCCGAAGGCGACTACTTCTATGCCGTGGTCAGCGGCAAGTGCGCGGTGACCCGCGAAACGCCGTTGAACCGCGAAGGCATCCGGCTGGCCGAGCTGGGCGTCGGCGACACCTTCGGCGAGGAAGCGCTGATCTCGGAGGCCAAGCGCAATGCCACCGTGACCATGCTGACCGACGGCGTGTTGATGCGCCTGAACAAGCAGGACTTCCGCGAGCTGATGAACGAACCGCTGCAGCAGTGGGTGGAATATCCGCAGGCCCGCGAACTGATCGCAAAGGGTGCGCGCTGGCTGGATGTACGGCTGCCGTCGGAATTCCAGAACCTGTCGATTCCAGGCGCCCTCAATATTCCGCTGTACTTCATCCGCCTGAAGGTGGGCACGCTCGATCGCAGCGTGCCCTATGTGGTGTATTGCGATACCGGACGACGCAGCTCGGCGGGCGCCTTCATCCTGCTGGAGCGCGGCATCAACGCCTATGTGCTGCGCGGCGGCCTGAGCAGCGCCGAAGCAGAATTGCGCCGCCCGGACTGAGCCGGCGCGACACTCACATGGTATGTGTTGCCTTCTCGCCGGACAGCGCGCCGGCCAGATAGTTTTCGATCTTGGCGCGGGTCTGGCCGCGGTCCTGTTCTGAAAACTGCACGCCGATACCGGCGGTGCGCTTGCCCTGCGCGCCCTTGGGCGTTACCCAGATCACACGGCCCGCCACCGGCAGTTTTTCATCCTCGCCCATCAGGTTCAGCAGCATGAATACCTCATCGCCGATGCGATAATTGCTGTTGGTGGGAATGAACAGTCCGCCGTTCTGCACGAAAGGCATGTAGGCCAGATAGAGCGCGCTCTTGTCCTTGATAGTCAGCGTCAGCAGGCCGGGCTTGTTGATGCTGGAACGCGAATTGGGATCTTTGGCCATGAGTTCCTAAACCTGTAGCGCCGCTGCGCCGCCGCGCGCCAGCTGCCAGAGCAGCTGTTCGATGGCGATGCCCTTGTTGATGGGCTTCGCCGCCAGGCGGGCCAGCTCGCGGACCGAATCGTGAAACCTGATCAGCGCCGCTATATTCATGGGCGCGCTGGCCGCTGGCAAGTGCGCGATTGTGCGCGGTTCCGCAACGCTGGCCCGCGCGCGCATCAAAGCGTCGATCCGCCCCGTGACCCAGTTCTCAACGCAGGCCAGCCGCAACTCGAGGTCTTCGCCACGCGCCCATTGTGCAGCCACGCCAGCCACATCGAGCCTGCCCGCTTCGGCATCGGCCAGCACGGCACTACATTCGCGCCGCAGCTTCGTCAACGCGGCGGGATCGGCCTGCAACGCGCGCAGCGGCGCATTGCCCAATACATCGAGCACCGCCTCCCAATCGGCGTCCCGCTGGTGGCGTAACCACTCCAGCGTCGCTGCGCGCGCGGGTGGCGCCACACGCAACCGCATGCAGCGACTGATGATGGTGGCGGGCAGATTGGAAGGCGCGGCCGTCACCAGCACGAGTGAGGCGCCGGGTCGCGGTTCCTCCAGCGTTTTCAGCAAGGCATTGGCGGCGGCCTCGGTCATGTCCGCCGGCTGCAGGATGGCCACCGCGGCACCTCCGCCGTGACTGCTGAGCACCAGCTCTGCAGTGAGTTCGCGGATCTGCTCGACGCGCAGTTGCTTCGATTCGTCGAGCAGCCCGACCTGGTAAAGGTCCGGATGCTGACCGGCCAGCACGCGTTGGCAATCGCGGCACTGGCCGCAGGCAGGCCTATCGGCGCGGCACAGCGCCAGCTGGGCGGCATACTGCGCCAGCAGATCGCCTCCCATGCCGGCCGCCGCCTGGATCAGCAGCGCCGGTGGGAAACGTCCGGCCATGCGCGCGCGCTGCAATGCCGCTCGTTGCTCCACCAGCCAGAAGGCGTCCATCACGGTCCGCTCGCCGCGGGCAGCGCCGCCACCGCAGCAGCCAGCACCGCGGCCGCGTCCTGCCCGGCATCCAGTATGCGGAAGCGCTGCGGATCGGCGGTCGCGCGCTGCAGATAGCACTGCCGCACGCGCTCGAAGAATGCCAGTCCCTCCTGTTCGAAACGATCAGTGCCCGTATTGCGTTCGCGCACGCGCCGCATGCCGTCGGCCACCGGCAGATCCAGCAGCAGCGTGCGATCGGGCCACAGGTCGCCATGCACCGCGTCGGCCAGCTGATCAATCAATATCGTCGGTACATTGCGGCCCGCACCCTGGTAGGCATAGCTGGCATCGGTGAAACGATCGCAGATCACCCAGCGACCGGACGCCAGTGCAGGACGGATCAGATTGGTCACATGCAGCGCGCGCGCCGAGAACATCAGCAAGGTTTCGGCCTGCGGAGTGATGGACTCCCCGCCCTTCTGCAGCAGCACGGCGCGAAGCTTTTCGGCCAGCGGCGTGCCGCCCGGCTCGCGCGTCAGCAACACCGACACGCCGCGGCGCTCCAGCTCAGCCTGCAGCCCGCGCGCCACCGTGGACTTGCCGGCGCCTTCAGGACCTTCCAGCGTGATGAAGCAGCCGCGCCTCATCGCTGCGCACCGCGATTGGCCGGCCGCGCACCGATCCGCTGCAGGAAACGGCGTACGGCATCATTGTGTTCCGCCAGCGTGGCTGAAAAGTGATGCCTGCCGTCGCCGTCGCCAGTGGCCACGAAGTACAGCGCCTTGCTGTCGGCCGGATCGGTTGCAGCCCGCAACGACGCGGTGCCCGGCAGGGAAATCGGCGTGGGCGGCAGGCCCGCGCGGGTATAGGTGTTGTAGGGCGTGTCGGTGCGCAGGTCACGGCTGCGGATATCGCCGTCATAGCGGCTGCCCAGTCCGTAGATCACGGTGGGATCGGACTGCAGTCGCATGCCGATGCGCAGCCGGTTGGCGAACACGGCCGCCACTGCGCGGCGTTCATCGTCGCGTGCGGTTTCCCTTTCCACGATGGAGGCAAAGATCAACGCTTCCTCCGCGCTGCGCAAGGGCAGATTGTCCGCACGTGCCTGCCAGGCCGCTGCGAGCTCGCGGCTCATGCGCTCATAGGCCAGCTCGTAAATGCGTCGATCCGGTGTGCCGGGGGAAAAACTGTAGGTGTCCGGAAAGAAGCGGCCCTCGGGCGACTGCCCCGGATGGCCCAGCGCCTTCATCAGCTGCGCATCGCCGAGCGGGCGCAGCGTATGAGCCAACCTGGGATGGGCATGCAATGCCTGGCGCATCTGGTTGAAGGTCCAGCCCTCGATGATGGTGACCTGTTCGAGCAGCACCAGTCCACGCTGCAACCGGTCGAACAGTTGCAGCGGCGACGCATGGGGCGGGATACGGTAGGTGCCGGTGCGAATGGTCGGCACCTGTCTCAGCAGTCGTGCCCGCCATTCCACCAGCGCGGGGTAACGCAAGGCCTGCTGCTCTGCCAGCTCGCGCAGCACGCTGCGCAGGCTGGCGCCCGGCGGCACATCGATGACGACAGCGGAGACGGCCGGCCCGGCCCGGCGCATTTCACTTTCCGCGCCAATCACCACCACCAGCAACAGCACGATCAGCAGCGCTGCGATGATCCACAGGAACCTAGAACGCATGAGCGTCGATCCAGCGTTGCAGTGAGGCGATACGCGGGTCGACGCGCAGCGCGCGGCCATCGACACTGTGCGCTGTCTGCAGGCCCAGCCGCACATTGGTGACGAACAGGCTGGCGGCCCCGACCAGCAGGGCCGGTGTCACGGTGGCAATGCGCAGCGGCAACTGCAGCGCCGCGCAGGCCTGCAGCACCAGCGCGCGCATTACACCTGCCACGCCGCACTGTTCCAGATCGGGCGTCACCAGCGCATCTTCAAAGCCGAGGAACACATTGGACATGCTGCCACAAATCACCGCGCCCGAAGACGCGCACAGCAACAGCTCCTCGCAATCCGCCACGGCCAGCTCGCGTTGCGCCAGCACCTGTTCAAGGCGGTTCAGATGCTTGATGCCGGCCAGCGCCGGATTCTCGCCCAGCGTCAGCTGCGCGGTTCGCACGCGGAACATCGGCGGCGGCGCGGGCGGCCATTCGTAGCACAAGGCGATGCGGGTGCCGGTCTCATCGCCGGTGGGCGCATAGCCGCGCGCCAGCGCCGGCCCACGCGTCAGTATCAGCTTGACCAGGCAGCGTTCAGCCATCCGCGCCAGCTCGGTGACCTCCGCCACCAGCTGCTGTTGCGCCGGCAGCGGCAGCGCAAGACGCCCGGCGCCAAGTTGCAGCCGCTGCCAGTGCAGCGGCCACCAGCAGGGCTGGCCCGCCATGCAACGGATGGTTTCGAATACGCCGTCACCAAAATGCAGGCCACGATCGAGCGCCAACAAGGCGCCATCGCCCCGCCCGTTCACCAGCGCGCGCAAGGGCGGGGCCATCAGTCCGCCACGCCCAGCGCGCGCAACAGACCACGCGCCTTGTGCCGCGTCTCCTGCAGTTCGCGCTGCCAGTCCGAGTCGGCCACGATGCCCGCACCGGCACGCAGTTCCACCGCGCCGTCGGCCAGCACCAGCGTGCGGATCAGGATATTGAAATCCATGCTGCCATCGCGACCCAGGTAACCCAGCGTACCAGTGTAGGCACCGCGCGCCCTGCCCTCCAGTTCGCCAATCAGCTGCATGCAACGATATTTGGGACAGCCGGTGATGGTGCCGCCGGGAAAGACGGCGCGCAACGCGTCCACCGGCGTGCAGTCGGCACGCAGCTCGCCACGCACGTTCGACACGATGTGGTGCACGTACTGGTAGCTCTCGGTGATCATGAATTCATCGACCCGCACGCTGCCAGGTTCGCAGACACGCCCGAGATCGTTGCGTTCCAGGTCGATCAGCATCACGTGCTCGGCGCATTCCTTGGCGCTGGCCAGCAATGCAGCCAGCTCGAGACGGTCTGCTTGCGCGTCACTGCTGCGGGGACGGGTGCCGGCAATGGGCCGCGATTCGACCCGCCGTCCGCTGATGCGCAGCAGGCGCTCCGGCGAGGAGCAGCACAGTTCCAGTCCCGGCAATCGCGCCCAGGCCGCGAACGGCGCGGGATTGGCCTGGCGCAATGCGTGATACAGCGCCGCACCGTCCAGCGCACCGGCATCGGGCGCGCGCCAGGCCCGCGACAGATTCGCCTGGTAGATATCGCCAGCGCGGATATGCTGTTGTGCCTTCAGCACCGCGTCGCGGAACAGTTCGGGCTCCTCTTCGATCAGCACCAGAGGCGGCATGATGGCCGGCGACTGCGAGGCTCCCACCGACTGCGCGTCGGCCACCACTTGTTCCAACAGCGCAGACTGGCCGGGTTCGGCGATGGCGAAGGTGCGCTGCTGCAGATGATCGTGCAGCAGCGCAGCGCGCACCCGCAGCGCCGCCGCCTGCAGCTGCGACGAAACGGGTTGTGGCAGAGCCAGTCCCGGCTCGATCTGCGCCGCCAGCTCATAGCCCAGATACAGCAGCCAACCGCCGGCGAAAGGCCATTCACCCGCCGCTGCGGGCAGACGCTCGCGCTGCCACCAGCGCTCGAGCCGGTCGAGAAATCCGTCGCCCACTGCGGCCACATCTCCGGCGCGCCACAGCAGTGACTGTTCGGGGAAGGCAGCAAGAATGGACCAGCGTCCCAGCGGGCCACGACTGGCGCTGTCCAGCAGCACCGGATAATCGTGCGGACGCCGCTGCGCCAGCGCCAGCAGCGCATCCGGAGACAGCGGCAGTTCGCGCACCTCGGGTTCGTGCGCCATCAGAGTGCGGCCTGGTTCAGCCGGTGAGGCGACGGAATATCAGCGTGCCGTTGGTGCCGCCGAAGCCGAAGGAGTTCGACATCGCGGCATCGATGCGCATCTGTCGCGCAGTGTTCGGCACAAAGTCGAGATCGCAATCCGGATCCGGCGTGCGCAGGTTGATGGTGGGCGGCGCCACCTGATCACGCATGGCCAGCACTGAAAACACGGCTTCGACCACGCCAGCCGCGCCCAGCAGATGCCCGGTCATCGACTTGGTGGAGCTGACTGCCAGCTTGTAGGCGTACTCACCGAAGGTGCGCTTCATCGCCACCGTCTCGGCCTTGTCGCCCAGCGGCGTCGAGGTGGCGTGCGCATTCAGATAGTGGATCTGCTCGGCATTCATGCCGGCATCGCGCAGCGCGGCCACCATGGAACGGCGCGCACCGTCACCGTCTTCAAGCGGTGCCGTGATGTGATGCGCATCGGCGCTCATGCCAAAACCGGCCAGCTCGGCGTAGATGCGCGCGCCGCGGCGGCGTGCGTGTGCGTATTCCTCGAGGATCAGCATGCCGCCACCATCGCCCAGCACGAAGCCGTCGCGATCCAGATCCCAGGGACGGCTGGCCGTTGCCGGCGAATCGTTGCGGGTGGACAGCGCCTTGGCCTGCGAAAAACCTCCAAGGCCGGTGGGCGTGGTGGCCATCTCTGCGCCACCGCTGATCACCAGATCGGCGTCGCCGTACTGGATGGCGCGTGCCGCCAGACCGATGGCATGGGTGGAGGTGGTGCAGGCCGTTACCACGCCCAGATTGGGCCCACGCAATCCGTAACGGATCGACAGGTGGCCCGACAGCATATTGATGATGGAGGCCGGGATATAGAACGGCGAAATCCTGCGCGGCCCGCCAGCCAGGAAGGCATCGTGCTCCGCCTCGATGGTACCCAGACCGCCGATGCCTGCGCCGGTAATCACCGCACAGCGGTCACGATCCAGCTGGTCGAAGTCGAGGCCGGCATCGTTGACGGCCTGTGCGCCAGCGGCGATGCCGTAGTGCATGAACTCATCCATGCGCCGCGCTTCCTTCGGCGACATGTACTGCGACAGATCGAAATTGCGCACCGCGCCGCCGAAGCGGGTGGCGAATGCGGTGGTGTCAAAGCGCGTGATCGGTGCGATGCCGCTCTCGCCCCTGAGGATGGCCGACCAGGCCTCTTCGATGGAGCTGCCCACGGGACACACCACACCCAGCCCTGTTACAACGACACGGCGTTTGCTCACGTGCTACCTGTCTGACGTCCCGAAGGGTATTGCCTCGGGCACCCGCCGTCAGCAACGGCAGGACCCGGCCTGAAACTGGATCAGGACTTGTTGCGGCGCTCGTTGATGTAGTCGATCGCCTGCTGAACGGTCGTGATCTTCTCGGCGTCTTCATCCGGAATCTCGATCTCGAACTCTTCTTCCAGCGCCATGACCAACTCGACGGTGTCGAGTGAATCAGCGCCCAGGTCGTCGACAAACGAGGCTGCGCTGGTGACCTGTTCTGCTTTGACACCCAGCTGCTCGGCTACGATGGCCTTCACCTGCTGTTCAACGCTGCTCATCTTGCTTTAGTCCTCTGTGTCGAATGGCGATCCGGGCGACACACCGGCGACCTGAATATGTCGCCGGCGGCTCGGGGCGGCGTATTGTAGGGGAACGTCCTGCCGACTGCCACGCAACCCACGGGGGCACTTGATTTTTCTGGATAAATCAGGGCCAGTGGTGCCTAACCCATATACATGCCGCCGTTGACGTGCAGGGTCTGGCCGGTGATATATCCGGCCTGCGGGCCAGCCAGGAACAGCACGGCCTGCGCCACCTCTTCCGCAGTACCGAAACGACCCAGCGGAATCTGACCCTGATAGGCCTTGCGCGTCTCTTCGCCCAGTGCCCGGGTCATGTCGGTTTCGATGAAGCCCGGCGCCACCGTATTGACGGTAATGCCGCGCGAAGCCACCTCCTTTGCCAGCGACTTGCTGAAGCCGATCAAGCCAGCCTTGGCCGCTGCGTAATGCACCTGACCCGGGTTGCCGATCGAGCCCACCACCGAACCGATGTTGATGATGCGGCCCTGGCGCTCCTTGAGCATGCGCTTCAGACAAGCCTTGCTGAGCCGGAAGGCTGCCGACAAATTGATATTGATGGTCTGGTCCCAGTCTTCGGACTTCATGCGCAGGATCAGCCCGTCCTTCGCAATGCCGGCGTTGTTGACCAGGATGGTCGGCAGTCCTTCGCGCGCATCCAGATCGGCCAGCAGCGCATCAACCGCGGCGGCTTCGGCGGCGTTGTACACCGCGCCGCGACCCTTCAGCCCGACCTGCTGGAAGGCAGCACCGATGGCCTCGGCGCCGGCCGCCGTGGTGGCTGTGCCGACGACGGTGGCGCCCGCTGCCGCCAGCACCTGCGCAATGGATTGTCCGATGCCGCGCGAGGCGCCGGTGACCAGCGCAACCTGATTCTCAAGCATGTGGGGCTCCCTGGATATGCTGCAGCGCTGCCTGCAGCGAAGTGGTGTTTTCCAACGCCAGACAGACCGAGTCGGGCCGCTTGTCGATGCGCCGGTTCAGGCCGGTCAGCACCTTGCCCGGACCGCATTCAATCAGCGTAGTAACGCCGGCATTCACCAGCGCGCTCACCGTGCTGGTCCAGCGCACCGGACTGGCCAGCTGCTTCACCAGCGTGGCACGGATATCGTCCGTGACGCTGTGTTCAGCGGCATCCACGGCGCTGAGATAGCGCAGCCGCGGGGTCCGGACCTCGATCTTCTGCAGCTCGGCGCGCAGCTGTTCCGCCGCTCCGCGCATCAGGCTGGAATGCGAGGGCACGCTGACCGGCAGCGTTAGCGCCCGTTTGGCGCCCTGCTGCTTCGCCAGCGCCACGGCGCGCTCGACGGCGCTGGCGTGACCGGCGATCACCACCTGCGCGGGCGAGTTGTAATTGACGGCCTCGACCACTTCGCCCTGCGCAGCGGCGGCGCAGACGGCTTCGACCGTCGCGTCTTCCAGGCCCAGTATGGCTGCCATGTTGCCGGTGCCTGCCGGCACCGCCGACTGCATCAGCTGTCCGCGCGTGCGCACCAGATTCAGCGCCGTGGCGAAATCGATGGCGCCGGCGCAGACCAGCGCCGTGAATTCGCCGAGGCTGTGGCCGGACATCAACTGCGGATCGGCCCCGCCCTGCTGCTTCCACAGGCGCCAGGTGGCCACGCCTGCCGCCAGCATCACCGGTTGCGTGTATTCGGTGGTGTTGAGCGTCTCGGCCGGCCCCGCGGCCATCAGTTGCGCCAGGTCATAGCCCAGTGCAGCCGAACCTTCGGCCAGTGTTTCGTTGATCACCGGGTACGCGGCGGCCAGCTCACCGAGCATGCCCACCGACTGCGAACCCTGACCGGGAAATACAAACGCCAGCGACATCGGCTGTCCCCAGAAAAAAAGCGGCGGCGATTATAACTGTCGGCTCCAGCGCGCCAATGCCCAGGCGCCGAGCAGTCCACCCACGGTGCCGTACAAATGTGCTTCCACCACCACCGGCAGCTGCCCCAGCACCACGCTGCCGCCGCCACTCTGCTCCCAGGCCAGCTTCACGATCAGCAGCAGCAGCGACATGGTGGCCAGCGCATCCCGGCGGCGCAGCTGCGCCCACGCACCGGCAGCCCATACGCCATGCAACACCCCCGAAGCGCCGACATACCACTGCACCTGCGGCGCCAGCAGCCACAGACCGGCATCGATGGCCAGCATGCTGAGGCCGATGATCTGCAGCCAGCGCAGCGTCCGCCATTCATTGCCATACAGCAGCCACAGCACCAGCAGCCCGGCGAGGTTGAACAGCAGATGTGTGACATCCAGATGAACCAGATGTCCCGACAGCAGCCGCCAGAGCTGTCCCTGCGCCAGCCCGGCACGCTGGTACTCCAGCGCCTGACGCCAGCTGTCGCCGCCCAGCGCCAGCATGCACAGCGGCAGCGCCAGCGCACACAGCAGGCGCCATTGCAGACCGTCGCCGCCGGGCGACTTGAACCAGTTCGCGAACCCCGTGTCAGTCTTCATCAGCTTGGTTTGTTATCATCGTTTACAGCACGCTAACAGCTGCATCGCCCGGAAACATCATGAAAAGCAATCTTCGCGGCTTCACACTGATCGAAATCATGGTCGTGGTGGTCATCATCGGCCTGCTGGCCGCCGTGGTGGTGCCGCAGTTCCTGGGTCGCGTCGATGATGCCCAGCAGGCCAAGAGCAAGCAGGACATCCAGGCCATCGAAACTGCGCTGACCATGTTCAAGCTGGACAACTTCAGCTACCCCAGCACCGAGATGGGCCTGCGCGCACTGGTGGAAAAACCCACCGACTCCTCGATCCGCAACTGGCGCGAAGGTGGTTACCTGAAGCGCCTCAACAAGGATCCATGGGGCGGCGATTATCAGTATGCCCGTCCGGGCTCGCATGGCGGCGACTATGAGATATACAGCCTCGGTGCCGATGGCCAGCCCGACGGCGAAGGCAACAATGCCGACATCGGCAACTGGAATCTCGACAAGTAAGCCACTGCAGCCCCGGCGTGCATGCGCCGGTGGCTTCACACTGGTCGAAGTGCTGGTGGTCGTCGTGATCATCGGCGTCCTGATTGCCGGTGCACTGCTGTCACTGGGCGCAGCCGGCGGCGATACGCAGCTCGAGACGGAACGCGACCGGCTCGCTGCGCTGATCGACTACGCGCGCGAACGCGCCGAACTGCAGACCCGCGAGTACGGATTGCGCGTCCTGCCGGATGGCTACAGTTTCAGCGTCTATGACAACCGTGCCGCGCGCTGGCTGGCCGATGATCTGGACGAAAGCCTGCGCGAGCGCACGCTGCCGCCCGGTCTCGACTTCACGCTGGTGATCGAAGGCCGCGAGGTGGTGCTGGAAAAACCCAAGCAGAGTGGCAAGCTGCAGGATGCACCGCCCGATCTCACACCGCAGCTGCTGTTGTTCTCCAATGGCGATACCAATGATTTTGAACTGACACTGCGACGCGCCGATGCCGCCCGTCACGTCACGCTGCGCAACCAGGCCGACGGCAGTATTGCCATCGGCGATGTCGTGGAGGAACGCCCTTGAATCGTTACGCTCGCCGGCGCGGCTTTACGCTGGTGGAAGTGCTGGTGGCGCTGGTGATCGTGACCTTTGGCATGGGCGCCGTATTGGCAGCCCTCAGCTCCGCCGCCGACAGCACGGCCCGCCTGCGCGAGAAAACCCTGGCCGAATGGATCGGCTTCAATCAGCTCTCCACGGTGCGGCTGGCGCTAACCGCGCCAGCTGCCGGCAGCAGCAGCGGCAAAGTGGAGTTCGCCGACAGCAACTGGCGCTGGCGGCAGACGATCGAAGAGAGCGAAGCTCCTGGCGTGCGACGCATCACCGTGCGTGTGCGTCATGTCAGCGAAACCGACGCCGATGATGCCGATGCCGACTGGCTGGCCACGACCATCGGTTTTCGCGGCGACGCCGTCAACGCCGCCAGCGGTGAGCAGCCGGACTGGAATGGCACCGGCTCCACCTCGGGCACAGGTGGGGGATCACAGGGTACCGGCAGTGGCAGCAATGATTCGCCATCTCCGTCTCCCGAACCGGAACAGTCCGGCAACGGCGCGCAATGAGACAGCGCGGCTTCACGCTGGTGGAACTGCTGGTGGCGATATTGATCACCGCCATCATGTTCGCCATCGGCTATGGCGCGGTGGACCAGGCGCTGCGCGGACGTGTTGAAGTCAAGGAACAATCGCAGCGCTTGCTGGCCGTGCAGCGCGCGGTACGCCTGCTGGAAACGGATCTGGAACTGCTGCAGCCGCGACCGGTGCGCAATGCCATCGGCGACAACTATCAGGCGGCGCTGGTGGCCCGCAACGGCACCGGCGTTTCGGGCGGCGGAATTGATGCCGGCAACAGCCTGCAGATCCAGGCCGCGGCGCTGCTGACACTGACGCGCACCGGCTGGAGCAACCCGACCGCCGTGCCACGCAGCGAACTGCAGCGAGTCAGCTATCTGATCGAGGACGGCAAGCTGGTGCGCTATCACCTGTCGGTGCTGGATGCCGCGGGCGCGCTGCCGATGACACGACGTGAACTGGTCGATCAGGTCGAATCGCTGAGCTTCCGCTACATGGACGCCGGTCACGGCTGGCATGATGAATGGCAGACGAACGCCAGCGGCACCAATGTACGCCTGATGCGCGTGCGGCCGGTGGCCGTCGAGTTTACGCTCAAGCTCAAGGACTGGGGCACGCTGGTGCGCATCGTCGAGGTGGCGGGATGAAACCCCCACTGCCCGCGACCCAGCGCGGTGTGGCGCTGCTGACCGCCATCGTGCTGGTGGCGGTGGCCACCATTGCCGCCACCGCCATCGCCTTCGACACCACGCTGACGGCGCGACGCGGCATCGGCGTATTCACCGCGGCCCAGGGATTGCGCTTCGGCGAGGGCGCCGAAGCCATTGCCGCCTACTACCTGCGCGAGGATCTCAAGGAGAACCGCGTCGACTCGCTGGATGAAAACTGGGCCATGCCGTACGGGCCGACGGAATTCGATGCCGGCGTGATTCTCGAAGCCAGTCTCGAAGACATGCAAGGCCGCTTCAACATCAACAACCTCGTCGGTCCCGATGGCGTCAGTGATGCGCTGGCGCGCGAGGAATTCGAGCGACTACTGGGTTTGCTGGGCCTGGAAAGCCGCTGGGCTCAGCTACTGACCGACTGGATCGACCGCGACATCAATCCCAGCTTTCCCGACGGTGCCGAAGACAGTGCCTATCTCGGCCAATCGCCGCCCTATCGCACGCCCAACATGCCGGTGACCAGCATCACCGAGCTGCTGGCCTTGCCGGGCATGACACGCGAGATCTATCAAAGGCTGGCACCCTACATTGCCGCGCTACCACCCGGCACCTCGGTCAATCTGTGCACGGCCGCCGGAGCGGTGCTGGATGCCATGACGCCGGGGCGCCAGGAATTCAGCCTCGATGAAGCCGGGCTGGCCAAGCGTCGCGAAGCGGGCTGTTTCCCTACGATGGCGGAATTCAAGGCAACAATGAGCCAGGAACAGGCAGATAAAATTGTGGAGAAGGGGCGAGTCACCGACAACACGCACTATTTCCGGCTGCGCAGCTACATCACTATTGGCACTACCCGCTTCACCTTGTACAGTCTGATTTACCGCGATTCCGGCGGACAGATCCGCCCCATCCTCAGAACCTTCGGCACGGATTGAACATGGCGGAATGGCTGCTTCTGCGATTGCCTCGCGCGGCCGACCTGCCGGCGGCCTGGCTGCGCTGCGACGCGCATGGTTTCTCCACCTTCGGCGCCGAAGGCGGCAGTCTCGAAGAAGCTGCGGCCCACGCGGCTGGACGCCGGGTCTGCCTGATCGTCAGCGCAGCCGACGTGCTGCAGACCGTGGTGGAACTGCCCATCAAGGGCGGCGCCCGGGCGCAGCAAATCGTCGCCTATGCGATGGAAGAGCAGCTGGCCGGCGACATCGAAGCCCAGCACTTCGCTGTGGGCCGGCGCAATGAACAGGGACGCACGCCGGTGGCGGTGGTGGCGCGCAGCGTCATGGGCGACTGGCTCGCGCAACTCGGAACCGTCGGCGTAGCGCCGGAAGCCATACGCACCGACAGCGGGCTGTTGCCGCGCAATCCCGGTCATACCGTGTTGCTGCTGGAGGGCGACCTGCTGCATGCCATGCCGCCCGGCGACGACTCCCAGCCGGTCACATTGCCCGCCGATGACATTGCCGCAGCTCTGCACATCATTGCCGGTGAAGCGGATCTGTCCGCCATGCATCTGCTGCTGCATGTCAGCGCAGCGGACTGGCAGCGTAACTCAGCCCAGGTGGAAGCCATGCGTCCGCAGCTGGGCAGTGTGAAAGTGCAATTGCTGAATTCCGGTCTGCTGGCCTGGCTGGCACCACAGGCCGTGGCTGGTCAGGACATCAACCTGCTGCAGGGCGAGTTGGTGCCCCGCAACTCGCTGCGCGGCAACTGGCAACGCTGGCGGCTGGCGGCTGTACTGACGCTGGCGCTGCTCGGACTGCATGTCGCCGCGCAGGGTTACGCCTTGTTCCAGATCCGTCGCGCGGAAAGCAGCGTCGACAGCTCGCTGCAGGAAGTGGCCAATCGCCTGGGCAGCGCGGTGGCCGGCAATGGCAGTCTGCGCCAGCGCGTGCAACAGAGACTGGCGGCACAGCAGAGCCCGGGTTCCACTGGCCTGCTCGATGCGTTGCAGTCACTGGCAGGCGCCGTCGGCGCGGGTCCGGGCACCATGCTGCAGGCACTGAGCTATCGCGACGGCACCACCGACATGAAACTGCGCTCTGTCGATGCGCAAAGCCTGGAACGCATCAACCAGAGTCTGCGCGGCAGTGGCTGGAATTCCGAGCTGGTGTCCGGCAGCAGTGTCGGCAGTGGCTATGAAGGCCGCATCACGCTGCGCGCCGGAGCTGCCCCATGAGCAAACTGCTGCAGTGGTATCAGGGACTGGCTGAACGTGAGCAGCGCATGGTGCTGTGGGGCGCGCTCGCCGCCGTGCTGTTGCTGGTGCTGGCCCTGCTGCTGCCGCTGCAGCGTGCGGTGGCCGCCGGCGAGCAGCGCTTGCTCGGCAAGCAGCAGGATCTGGCCTGGTTGCAGATGGCCGCACCGCAACTGGCAGCGCTGGGCAATGCACCGCCACGCAGCAGCGGCGAATCGCTGGTGGTGCTGGCAGACCGTGTCGCGCGCCAGACCGGCATCGCCGGCTCACTGACCGGCAGCCAGCCCAGCGGCGATGGCGGTCTGCGCGTGCGCGTCGAAAAGGTGGCCTTCGATGCGCTGGCTGCCTGGCTGGGCCAGTTGGTGCAACAACATGGCGTGCGCATCGAGAATGCCAGCATTGACGCCCTGCCGGCACCCGGCACCGTCAACGCCACGCTGGTATTGCGTTCCGGCTGATGTCATTGCGCTGGCTGCTGCTGTTCGCGCTGCTGTTGCTGCTGACCGTCGTGGTGCGGCTGCCCGCACGCTGGGCAGCGGGCGCATTGCCGACCGGCATCGAATGCAATCAACCCGCCGGCACTGTATGGAACGGTGGTTGCAGCACGCTGCGCCGCGGCGCCCTGCAGTTCGGTCCGCTGCGCTGGCAGCTGCAACCCCTGCGCCTGCTGCGCGGTGAACTGGCGGCACAACTGCATAGCGACGATCCACGACTGCGCGGAGAGCTGCAGCTCACTCGTTCGTTCAACGGAGACCTGACGCTGCGCGATGTGCAGTTGTCGGCGACGCTGGACAGCGGTCTGCTGCCGGCATTGCCGGCCAACTGGAATGGCTCGCTGCAGCTGGCGCTGACGCAGCTGCGCCTGCAAGGTTACCGGGTGCTGGGCATCGACGGAGCGATCACCGTACAGCAGCTGCGCCAGCTGCAGCCCGCCATCCACTTCGGCAGCTACGAGCTGCGCTTCCCCACCGCCGCTGACGACGCTTCGTCCAGCGTGGGTCAGCTACGCGACCTGTCGGGCCCGCTGTCGGTGACCGGCACCGTCCGCGTGGACAGCAACCGTCAGTACGAAGTCGACGGCACCGTGCTGGCGCGTGCCGATGCTTCATCCCAGCTGCTGCGGCTGATCGAATTCCTCGGCCCGACCGATGACAGCGGCCGCCGGCCGTTCTCACTGGCTGGCGTTTACTAAGTCAATTCGCGGAACACGCCCAGCAGCGGAAAGTACAGCGCACAGCGCACCGGCTCCGGCCCCAGCCCGGCGGCCAGTGCCGCATAGCGTTGCAGCTGTGGCGCATGACGCTGCGCCTCGCTGTCGATGAAGGCCTGCAGATCGCCGCCTTCATGTGCGCCGGTCTTGAAGTCGATCACCCAGCGCACGCCTGCATCATCCACCAGCATGCGATCGACGATGGCGTTGACCACCTGACCATCCACCACGCCGGTGAGGCGTCGCTCGCTGCTGGCTTCGCGCTGCGGCGCTTGCAGCAGCCATTGTCCACGCGGGTCCTGCAGCGTGCGCGCCAGCGCGGCAGCAATGCGCTGACCGGCCGCGGCGCGCTCGCGCTGCGGTACGCCCAGCTCGGCCAGCGCCGCTCCATAATCGCTGTGGCCCGCCACATCGCCGACTGGCCGGCCGGCGCCACACCAGGCGTGTCGCTGCAGCTCGCGATGCACGAGGGTGCCGATGGCGCGCGCGGTCTGGCCCACCCAGCTGTATTCGGGCGTGCTGTCGGGCTCATGCAATGACAGCGGCAGACGCTGCACAGGCACCGCGCTCATGGATGGGAACTGCCAATCCGCTGGCAGACGAAGGCCGGCCGTGCGCCGCGCGGCCGGCGTCTGCACCGTGGGCGTTGGCGGGGCGGCCTGTGCAGGCAGCGCCGCCATGAAGTCGTCCTGTATCGCCGGCCACAGCAGCTGCAGCAACGAACCCGACTGCGGTGCGATGTCGCCGTCACGTCCGACAGCAGCGGTCGCGAACCAGTGCAGCTCCCGGCGCGCGCGGGTGGCGGTGACGTACAGCAGGCGCAGCCGTTCCAGCTGTTGACGCTGCCTGCGCAGCGCCGCGATGTATCCCGCCAGCGATCCCGGCGGCGGGCGCGCCACGCTGGCCGCGCGGATCGGCGCCAGCAGCAGATCGCTCCCGCCATCGCTGCGCGGCAGTTCCAGCTGATGCAGCAGCGGCTCGGTATCCCGCGCGGTGCGCCGGCCCAGCGACGGCACGATGACCACATCCCACTCCAGGCCCTTGGCGCCATGCATGGTCAGCAGTTCCACCGCACCAACGCCGGCCGCCGGCGCTGCAAACAGCTGATCCGCCAACTGCTCCAGCTGGGCGCCGGTCAGCAGTTCCGCATCCGCCTCGGCCAGGGCTTCGATGAAGGTGCGGCTATCTGCCGCGTCGCGCGCCGCGCGCGCAGTGGCGGGACCTCCCAGCCGTGCCCAGCAACGATCCACACGCAACCACAGCGGCTCCTGCCGTCCTGCTCCGTCGATCGCCGGCTGCAGCGCGGCGCGTACCCGCTGCACCCTGCGACGGTCCTGCAACGTCAGCGCCGCCAACCGCGATTCATCGCACAGCACCGCCCATATCGCCTGCGTATGTCCTTCGGCCAGACACTGCAGTGCCGGCAGTTCCAGTCCGCACACCGGCGCGCGCAGCAGCGCCAGCCACGCGGTGCGGTCGCCGGCATGCTGCAGCAGCCGCGCCAGCGCCAGCAGATCGCGCACCACCGCGCGTTCGCGCAGCGGTTCCAGATCGATGCCGCGCACGGCATGCCCGGTTGCCGCCAGCGCTGCCGCCAGCGGCGCCGCATGCCGACGACTGGCCACCAGCACGGCAATGCTGGCATCCGGCCGCGTGGCGCGCACGCGAGTCACCAGCTGCGCGATTTCCTGCGCTTCACTGCGTGGGTCATCATCCAGCGTCGCGTGCAGTTCCACGGTGGCGTTCACCGCAGCCTTGGCGGCCAGCGCCGGCAGGAAGCGCACGGCCGCACTGCGCGGATCGTCGCTGCGCGGAAACAGCAGCGCGAAATGCCGGTTGCTCCATTCCACCAGCTGCGACGCCGAGCGGAAATTGCGGCGCAGTTCAAGCGCCTCCAGGCGCACCTCGCCGAGACCATGCGCCCGTACCTGCAGGAACAGGCCCACTTCGGCGGCGCGGAACTGATAGATCGACTGCATCGGATCGCCCACCGCAAACAGCGTGCGGCCATCGCCCGAGGTCCAGCCTGCGGTCAATGCGCGCAGCAGCTGCAGCTGTTCGATCGAGGTGTCCTGGAATTCATCGAGCAGCAGATGCTGCACCGAACTGCCGAAGCGCAACGCCAGATCGGTGGGCTCGCCGGCTTCGGTCAGTGCCTCGCGCGCGGCCGCCGCCACATAGGTGAAATCCACACTGCCCGCGGCAGCGAAGGCCAGCTGCAGTTCGCCGGCGGCGCGCTTCAACAGCTGTGACAGGGCCTGCAGCGCGGCCAGGTCATCGGCATCGAGTTCAGTGTCGGGCAGCTGTCGCAGCCATTGCAATTGTTCGGCCGCACCCGGAATTTCCGCCAGCGCCGCCAGCCAGTCGAGCACGCGCTGCTTGAAAACCGTCTTGCCGGGCGGCACGCCATCGCGCCTGGTCACCGTCCTGCGGATGCTGCCGGTGCCTGTCAGCGCCAGATTGCACAGGCGCCGCCAGCGCTGCAGATCGGCAGCCGCGCTGGTCAGTGCACCGGTGTGCTGCAACCAGGCCTGCACAGTGCGGTCTGCGCCGCCCTCCTGGCCCGCCAGCTCCACGGCGCTGAGCGCCACCAGTGCCGCCCCTTCCTGCAGCCAGTCCACTGGCAGGCCCGCCAGCGCCGCCGCCAGTTCCGCGCGCACGATGGAGTGGACGCTGGCCGCAACCCGCCCGGCCAGATCCGGATCGGACTGCAACAGGCGCGGCAGCCATTGCGCGCGATGCGCCAACATCGTGGACAGCAATGCCTCGAGTCGGCTCCAGCGGTTGTCGAGCCGGCCCAGCATCAGACTGGCGGCGTCGGCCAGTTGCGGATCGTCCAGCGCCTCTTCCAGCGCGCGTCGCGCCGCCTGCTGGTACAGCTGCTGCGGCGAGCCATGCACCTGCAGCGTGGTGCCGCTGCGCGACAACACCGGTGCGCGACTGGCCAGCGCCTGGTTCAGCGCGTCGATGGTCTGGATGCGCAGTCGCGACGGACTGTGCAGCAGCTGCCAGCCGCGCAATTCGGCGTGTCGCAGCGCTACCTGCGCCAGCTGCGTTTCGGCTTCATCCACTGCAACACCGGCCGCGGCATTGGCCAGCGCCTGCAGCACGCGCCGGCGCATCTCGAAGGCGGCCTTGCGGGTAAAGGTGATGGCCAGCACCTGTTCCGGCTCATCGACGGTGGCCAGCAGCGCCAGCAGGCGATGCACCAGCACCGTGGTCTTGCCCGATCCGGCCGGAGCCTGCAGCAATATGCTGCGGCCGGTGTCCAGCGATTCGCGGCGCGCGCGCTGATCTTCGGCCAGCATGGGCGGCGGGACTTCAGTCATCGGCGCCCTCCAGCCGCTCGGTCTCGACCCGGCACAGCAGGCGCAGATGGCAGTATTGACAGGCCTGCGGCGCCGGATCCACGGCTACTTCGCCGGCACCGAAAGCGGTGGCCAGCTGCTCCACCTGCGCTCGCCACTGCGCGCGCAATGCAGACCAGTCGCCAGCGGATTCATCGATGCCGGACAGCGGCTCGATTCGATCACCGCTGTCAGCCACACCCGCCCAGCGCACGCCCCGGGCACCGGCGTAAACCGCCGCCAGCGCGGCCACCGGCAGCGGCAGTGCTGCCGCATAGGCCAGCAGCTGCGGATGGGTGGGCCGCAGCGCCTGTGCATCAAATCCGTGCCAGGCGCCGCTCTTGAAATCGATGATGGCCACCGCGCCATCGGCAAAGGCATCGACACGATCCAGCCGCAGCTGCAACGGGAAACCGGCCAGTGTGGCCTGGATGTCATGCTCCACATGCAGCACGTTGAAGGGTGCGCGCAATCGCTCGCTGTCCAGCAATGCCAGCAACAGATCACGGGTGCGCTGTCGCTCGACATCGAGCAGGCGCGGGTGCGGTGCCACCAGCAGTGTGGTCTGCTGCTGCCGCACCGCGCGTGCGGCGCATTGCGCGCAGAGTTCTTCCAGCGTTGCCTGCGACTGCAGCAGTCCCTGCGAACCGCCCAGCGCCAGCCACAGATACTGCAGCGCGCGATGCAGGATCTGGCCGCGCGTGCGCGCGTCGATGCCCGGTTGCGGTTCCGGCAACCGCGCGCAATCCAGACGCAATTCGGCACAGGCGCGGAACGGACAGGCCGATTGCAGTTCCAGCGTGCGCGTGCCCCCGGGCAGCCGGCGCGTCGCCGTCCACGGCGTCGCCGGCTGCAGGCCGTAACTTTCCAGCACGCTGCCCTGCCACAGCCCTGCCAGCGGATCAGCAGGCTCGGCGCCAATCTCTCCGTCATGGGCCGGCAGCAGCGGACTGGGCTGCATGTCGATGCCCTCACGTTGCCGCGGCCAGCTCAGACGCAGATCGTCACTGCAGCGTCGCCAGGCATCCACGGCCAGGCGTGCCTCCGTCAGCCGCGTCGACGCGTGCGCCGACGGCACGCCGGCCGCAATCTGCAGCGACAATGGAATCAGCGGGTCGGGAGCCGGCGGCAGCGGCCAGGCATCGGCCGTCAATCCCATGACCCAGATGCCGTCGTAGCGGACCACCGGATCGCCCAGCGCGCTACTTACTGTCACCGCAACATCGTCGCTGGCCGGTTCGAACATCGCACGCGCCAGCCAGCGGCCGAAGGCATTGACCGCCTGCTGCGCGTCCAGCACACCACCGGCTTCATCACCAGCGGCGAACTCGCCCAGCAATTGATCGAAGCGCGTCCGCACCTGCAGTTCCGGGCTGTGCAGACTGCCCTCTTCCGCCCACCGGCAAGCCGCGAGCAGCGCCGCGAAACGCCGGGCCCACTGGCTGCACGGCGCCTGGTCCGCGGGCAGCGCCCGCAGCGGTTCCACCAGGCGCAGCAGTGCCGCCGCGGCTGCCGCGCCGACGCCTGCGCCCACCTGCGGCATCACGCGCTGCAGGGAGATGCTGTCGCAGGCGGTGAGGTTCTGTTCGCGCAGCCACAGTTCCAGATCCAGCCGCGCCTGCGCAGCGCCGAAACCCAGCCAGGGACTGCGCACTACCAGTGCCAGCACGTCGAAGTCGACGCGGTGAGTAGCCAGCTGCAGCACCGCCAGTGCCGCCTGCACCAGCGGATAGCTGCTCAAGGGTACGCCACCTTCAAGCGCATACAGCTCGGCCTGCAACGCGGCTGATAGTGCGCGGCGCAGGGGCGCCGCCCGGGCGGCCAGATCGGGCACCAGTACCAGCAGCCGCGCTCGCGGATCGAGCAGCAACCGCTCGCGACACCAACCCGCCATACGCCGCAGCTCCTCGTCGGCGTCGGCGGCGGTGACCACAGTGATCGGGCCGGCATCCGGCGCGAGCTGCGATGACACAGTTTCATCCACAAAACGCGCGCCCCGCCCAGCCAGCTGTCGCCGATTCACCGGCGACCACTGCGCGAAACCGGCAAACAGGGTCGAAGCCGGCAGCGCATCGCTGTCGCGACGCCAGCGACCCGGCTGTTCAGCGCCCAGCTCGTTGCGACGCGCGGCAACCCTGACCATGGCACGCATCAGCAACGCGGCTTCCTCGGTGACGGGGGCCCGCAACTCCAGCTGCCATTCTTCGCTCAGCATTGCAGCGCGCTGCACGTCATCGACCAGCGCCTGAGGCAGCAGCAGCTCGCGCTCCAAGGTGACAGCCTCCACCACCTCATTCCACAGCAGCCATTCCTCGACAGCGGTCAGGCGCCGCTGCGGATCAGCGCGCGTCGCGGAACGTTGCTGCAACCAGATCGGCCAGGTCAGTACCTCGGGGCTGTTCCAGACGCGTCGTCCCTCCGCCAGCCGCGCCGCGGTGTAGGCCAACCGGACCGCAGCCGCGCGCTGCCGCGTCGGCACGACCAGCACTCCGCCGGCCAGCAGATGTTGGTCGATCTCTGGAGGGTTGCGATACAAGCCGGACTGCGAGCAGCTACTTGCTGAAGCGATCCTGCGCGCTGACCACGTTGCCGCCGCCTTTGCGCTGCGCGTAAGCAGTCAGCAGTTCGTCGATCTTGCCGAACACAGTAGCCAGCGTGGCCGATTCGGGCAGCGTAGTGACACGGAAGTGCGTGCGGTAAGGCACGTTGAAGCTGACGCCGGGTGCCACCAGCACATGCTTCTGTTCCAGCAGGTCGAGCGCGAACTGGCGATCGTCGAAGTCCGGCAACTCAGCGGTGTCGACGCCAATGAAGGCGTACATGGCGCCCGCCGGGGGATGGAGCCACAGGAAACGACTGCGGCCGACGGCATCGACAATGGCCCGCCGCGATTCGTACAGGCGACCGCCCGGCGATACCAGCTCCCGCACGCTCTGATAACCGCCCAGTGCGGTCTGCACCGCCCATTGCGCCGGCACATTGCTGCACAGACGCAGCGAGCTCAGCAGTTCAAGCGCCGAAAAATACTCGGCTGCACCCTGCTTCTGGCCGGAGAAAGCCGCCCATCCCACGCGATAACCGCAGGCCCGATACACCTTCGACAGTCCCGACATCGTCGCGCACAGCGTGTCGCGCACCAGCGTGGCCATCGGCACGAACTCGGCGCCGTCGTACAGCATCTGGTCATAGATCTCGTCGCTGAACACCACCAGCTTGTGCTGTTCGGCGATGCGCGCCAGCGATTCCAGCACGTGGCGCGGCCAAACCGCGCCGGTGGGATTGTTCGGGTTGATCACCACCAGGGCGCGCGTGCGCTTGGTGATCAGGGCACGGACCTCGGCCGGATCGGGCAGGAAACCGTTCTCGGGACGACATGGATAGTGAACCGCCTTGCCGCGATTCAGATTGACGGCCGCGGTCCACAGCGGATAGTCGGGACTGGGGACCAGCACCTCGTCGCCTTCATTGAGCAGGGCGCGCAACACCAGATCGATCAGCTCGCTGACGCCATTGCCCATGAACACGTCGTCAGCAGTGATGCCCTGCACGCCGCGCGCCTGCTGCTGCATGACGATGGCTTCGCGCGCCGGGAAAATGCCCTTCTGGTGACAGTAAGCTTCGGATTCCGGCAGGTTCTCGATCATCGCCAGCCGCATGGTCTCCGGCGTACGGAAACCAAACAGCCCAGGATTGCCTATATTCAGCGAAATGATCTCGTAGCCCAGCCGCTCCAGCTCATGAGCGCGCCGGGCCAGCCGCCCGCGGATCTCGTAACGGACATGCTTGAGGCCTTCGCTGGGTTTGATGGTTGCTTCGCTGCTCATGCAGCTAGCATACCCGCGGCTGGCGCCGCCCGACCAGTGACGGCGCTCAGTTCTTCGGCGACGACCGTGCGCGCCGCCGCCCACCCTGTTTCAGTCGCGCAGTGCGGAAGGTCATGCGGCCGTTGCGGTCGCGGCCCACGCGGTATTCCAGCAACTCGGTAATGCGATTATCGGCGTCGAACACCGCAATGCGCGGCCGCATTTCCTCGACGCGCTCGGGATGCACACTGGTGCGCGCCACAATGATGACCGGATCGCCTGGCTGGCAGGTGCGGGCTGCGGCGCCATTGAGCACACAGCAGCGCGAGCCCCGTTCACCCCAGATAACGTAGGTGGTGATGCGCGCGCCAGAGTTCTTGTTCCAGATCTCGACGAATTCCAGCGGCAGGATATTCACCGCCTCGCAATGTTCGGGATCCAGTGTCACCGAGCCGCGATAGTCGAGATCAGCGTCGGTGACGCGGATGTCGTGCAGCTTGGCGCGTATTACAGCGATGGTCCCCGCAGTCTGCTCGAACATGCTAACCGCGGGTGCGCAGCGACCACAGCTTGGCAAGTCGCTCGTAATTGGCGTCGCCATCGACCTTGCCGAAGGCCTTCTGCGCCTCGGCGCCGTTCTTGGCGCGTGCCTGAGCCACACCCAGCAGCATGTAGGCGTCATTGGGCGACTTCAGCGATCCCTTGCTCACGCCCTGATTGATCAGGGCCAGACCCTTGCTGGCATCACCGACATTCAGCAGGTAGCTGGCGCCCACGGCCACCAGCAGGTCGCCGGTGGCAGCGCCCTGGGCCTCCTTCTCCACCTGGGCGAGCCCCGCCTTCTCGGCAGCAACCTGTCTCCTGGAGCTCTCCAGCAATCGGCCGGCACGATCCTTCTCGCGCTGGTCCGTGAAGACATTCTTGCCCAGACCCTGCTCCAGCACCTGCACGGCCTCGCCGGGGAAGCCCTGCTCCACCGCCAACTGTGCCATCTCGCTGTACTGGTCGGCAGTACGCAGCGTGCCCACTTCCGCCATCAGGCGATAAAGGTTCAGCCTGAGCTTCACGTCGCGGATGGTCTGCTGCGACGACGCCAGCGCATTCGCCCAGTAGTTGGGCTTCTGGTAATAGCTGAGCAGCTTTTCCATGATGCGGGCCCGGGCCGCGTCATCGCCCAGCCTGTTGTAGCTGTCCGCCAGCAGCAGCAGCGAATCTTCCGACGGACGCTGGCCGGCCTTTTCGGCGCGCGTCACCAGATCCTGCATGCCGGAGATCGCTTCCCTGTACTTGCCCTGCTGGTAGTAAGCCTGTGCGATGAACTGCTCGGCATCCGCGCCGCCCGCACCCGCCCTGACGGCACGATTGCCGTAGTCAACCACGCCAGGCCAATTCTTGTTGGCATACGCCAGCTGCATCAGCACCTTGTACCGTACGCCGCGATCCTCCGGCTTCACATACGGCGACTCGACGTTGGCCGAGAAGGCTTCAAAGGCCTCGGGATATTTCTTCTGGTTGGCGTAGATGGGGCCGAGAAACTCGTTGATGGCGTACTGATCGAAAGCCGTCTTGGCGGGATTGGCCTGTGCCTCGCGGAGACTCGCCAACGCGGCGTCATAGTTCTTGGCGAGGAACGAGTCCTGCGCGGCTTTCAAGGTCTTGGCCAGAGCCTTGCTGACTTCCTGGGCCTGTGCGGCGGCTCCGCCCAGCATGACAGCGCATGCCAGCGCCGCCCACATCATCTTCGACTGTCTCAACATGTCTTGAACTCCACACTCTTGCAGAGGCGCGATCACCGCGCCGGCGCCCCACTTGATGTCACCTGTACCTTAGGCGACGGACCTGAATACAGGCTGAACGATCGTTTCGGCTACTCGCCCGCGAAATCAGCGGTATTGACGAAGCCGATCTTCGTCATGCGATTGCGCTGCGCCGTCGCCAGAACCCTGGCGACCACGTCGTACTTGGCGCGACGGTCGGGCCGCAGATGAATCTCGGGCTGCGGATCCTTTGCAGATTCGGGCCCGAAACGGCGGCTCAGTTCGTCCAGATTCATCACCAGACCGTTCCAGACAATGGCGCCGTCAAAATCGATCTCCAGATCGATGATTTCGGGCTGCGTCACCGGAGGCGGTTGATCGGGCAGCGGCGCCGGCATGTCCAGCTTCACCGCATGAGTCATCGTCGGCAGCGTAACGATCAGCGTGACCAGCAACACCAGCATCACGTCGATCAACGGCGTGGTGTTCATCTCGCACATTACCGCCTGCTCGCCGCTCGGCGATCCAACACTCATCGACATAAAACCCCCTGGCTAGCGCGTCGGCGTCAATGCACGATCAGGTTCGGTGATGAACCCGACTTTGACGATGCCACCGCGTTGAATGCCAAAAATGACCTTGCCGATATCGGCGTAGTAGGCATTGGCATCACCGCGGATGTGGATCTCCGGCTGCGGCACCTTCACGGCCTCGAGCTTGACCAGATCGGTCAATGCGCGCAGGTTCGGCACTTCCTGACCATTCCAGTACATCTTCCCTTCGGCAGTGACCGACATCGAGACGTTTTCGGGCTTGGTCTGGGTCGGGATGTTGACAGCCTTCGGCAAATCCACCTTGACCACCCTGGTGATCACCGGAATGGTGATCAGGAAGATGATCAACATGACCAGCATCACGTCGACCAGCGGCGTGGTGTTGATTTCCGAAATGGCAGCGGGCTCGTCACCTTCGGTCTGGCCAACGCTCATTGACATACAGCGTAGCTCCTCAGTGGCCTGGCGCGGCGCTTACTTGCGCGGCGGGGCAACAGCGGCCACGCTCGAATCAATACGCGAACCACTGACCATGTAGGCATGCAGATCGCCGGCAAAGTTCCGGACGCTGTCCTGGATGGTTTTATTGCGGCGCAGTAGCCAGTTGTAGCCCAGCACTGCGGGCACTGCGACCACCAGACCAAGCGCGGTCATGATCAACGCTTCACCGACGGGACCGGCGACGCGATCGATGCTGGCCTGGCCAGAGACGCCGATTGCGATCAGCGCGCGCAGAATGCCGACCACCGTTCCGAACAGGCCAATGAATGGCGCCGTCGAACCCACGGTGGCCAGGAACGCCAGACCCGAGCTGAGCTTGCCGTTGACGCGGTCGGTGGCACGCTGCAGCGCCATCGTGATCCACTCATGCAGATCGATGCGATCGGTCAGGCGGCCGTCGTGGTGCGAAGCGGCGCGCAGGCCATCTTCAGCGATATAACGGAAGTCATCACCCTTCTTCAGCAGTTCCACGCCGTCCTTGATCGACGGTGCAGTCCAGAACTTCTGCTGAACCACCTTCGCGGACTTGTTCATGTTCCGCTGATCCCACAGCTTCGTGAAGATGATGAACCACGAATAGAACGACATGAATCCCAGGATGCACAGCGTGCTCTGTGTGATGATGCCGCCCGTATTCCAGAGAGCGACAATACCGTACGGATTCTCCACAGCAGCGTTAACAACTTCAGCTTGCATGACTATCCTCTTTTAAACACCGCCCGATCACCCGGGCGACCCTGAAAAAAACAATCAACCCTTTAGATATTCTCGATAATGAACAAATAGCTGAGAGCTATTCAGCGGCCTTCTTGAGCGTGAAACGGATCGGCAGATTGGCGCAACCCGCCACTGCCTTGCCACCTTCTGTCGGCGCCTTCCAGCGACTGGCCTTGGCGACGCGTACAGCCGCTTCATCCAGACGCGAGAAACCGGAAGACTCGGCAATTACCGCGCTCTCCATCTTGCCATTGACGGCCAGGCACACTTTGATCACCGGCCGCCCTTCCTCCCCCGCGCTGCGCGAAATGGACGGATAGTATTCATCGGTCGAGGGTCCGGACACGCGACTCATGACGGTGCGGGCAACCGGCGCGGGCGGGGCAATCGGCCGCGGCGGCGGCGGCGTGGTCGTTACATTGGCAATCGGCGGCGGCGGCGCATCGGCCGCGACGGTGATGCTGATTTCCGGCGGCACCACCTGCACTGGTGGACGCTCCAGATCCGGCGGCGGCGGCGGCGGCGGTTCGTCAACCGACTTTTCTTCTTCAATGATGGTGGTATCGATGGGCGGCGCGATCAGCTCGACAGCCTTGGTGGCGAGACCGCTGGCAAACGCCCATATAAGCAGAACGTGCACCGCGACAATCGCAAGAAAAACCACCGTACGGCGGCTGTTGTAACCCGAATCGTGTGCGTAGGTGGCTGACATGTTTGATTCAATGCTGAGAATTAAAAGACCCCGAATTCAGCAGCGCAACTGTAACCGCTGACTTTAGGCATGACAACAATATATTTTTCCGCGGCGAGGAGCCGAACCTGCAGCCGCCCATCATTCGGTCACCGCGCCCAGAGAAGCGCTGCTGACCACGCGTGCATACTTGGCGAGCACGCCGTGTTGCGCATACGGTTTGCGCGGTTTTAGTGCCTTGCGACGCCGTTTCAGTTCCGCCGCCGGCAGTTGCACGTCGATGCGGCGCTGCTCGGCGTCGATGGTCACGATATCGCCATTACGCAACAGCGCCAGCACACCACCCACTGCCGCTTCCGGTGTTACATGCCCTACGACAAAACCGTGTGTGCCTCCGGAAAAACGGCCGTCGGTAATGAAGGCCACCTTGCCACCCAGCCCGCGCCCCATGATTGCCGCTGTCGGGCTCAGCATCTCGCGCATGCCCGGGCCGCCGCGCGGCCCTTCATAACGGATCACCACCACGTCGCCGGCTTTCACCTTGCCGGCGAGAATGGCTGCGGTAGCAGGTTCCTCGCCGTCAAAGACGCGTGCCGGACCGCTGAACCTCAGACCTTCCTTGCCGCTGATCTTGGCAACGGCGCCTTCCGCAGCGAGGTTCCCATACAACACCACCAGATGGCTGTTCTTCTTGATGGGATTCGACAGCTCACGAATGATGTCCTGCCCGTCTGGATAGTCGGCGACCTGAGCCAGGTTCTGTTCAATGGTGCGACCGGTGACCGTCATGCAATTGCCATGCAGCAATCCGGCACCCAGCAGCCGCTTCATCAGCGGTTGTATGCCGCCGAGGGCGATCAGCTCGGACATCAGATAGCGGCCGCTGGGACGCACATCGGCCAGCACGGGTACGCGTCGGCCGATCCGCGTGAAATCATCCAGCGCAAGCTTCACGCCGGCGGCCCTGGCTATCGCCAACAGGTGCAGCACCGCATTGGTGGAGCCGCCGAGCGCGATCACCACCGTGATGGCATTTTCAAACGCCTTGCGCGTCATGATGTCGCGCGGGCGCAGTCCGTCATTGACCAGCCGCACCACAGCCGCACCGGCCCGCCGGCAGTCGTCGCGCTTGGAGTCGCTGACCGCCTCCTGCGCGGAGCTGCCGGGAAGACTCATGCCCAGCGCCTCCATGGCCGAAGCCATGGTGTTGGCGGTGTACATGCCCCCGCAGCTGCCCGGGCCGGGAATGGCGGTCTTCTCCACCTCCAGCAGCTGTGCATCGGAGATCGCTCCGGCCGCGCGGCCACCCACGGCCTCGAACACCGAAACGATGTCGCGGCGTTGCAGGCCGGGACGGATGGTGCCGCCGTATACGAACACCGACGGACGATTCAGGCGCGCCATGGCCATGGCGCAGCCCGGCATGTTCTTGTCGCAGCCGCCAATCGCGACAAAGCCGTCGAATCCTTCCGCGCCAACCACTGTTTCAATGGAGTCGGCAATGACTTCGCGCGAGACCAGCGAATAACGCATGCCCGGTGAGCCCATCGAAATGCCGTCGGAGACAGTGATGGTGTTGAAGGTGACCGGCTTGCCGCCGGCGGAATCAACCCCGGCAGCGGCGTCCCGCGCCAGTTCGGCGATGTGCACATTGCATGGAGTCAGATTCGACCAGGTCGAGGCCACACCAATCTGCGGTCTGGAAAAATCAGCGTCGCTGAAACCTACGGCGCGCAACATGGCGCGGGCCGGCGCCTGCTTCACACCGTCGACGACCTCGCGCGAGTATCTGCGCGGATCCACGCTCTGCTTCTTCTTTGTCATGTGCCTTGGTTCAACCTGTTCATTCGTACGAAACCCAAGCCTCCGGTAGTGATCAGCCCCAGAGGCAGCAACAATGCCAGCATGCCCGAATCGGGCCGCCATTTTTCCAGCAGCTGATAGCAGGCGATGCCCAACGGCGGCGCGATCAGTCCGCGCACGCCGGTCAGCGTGACGTGCACACCCATGTAATGCTGTGCCCGGCCCAGTGATGCGAAATCATTGTGGCCCAGGTTCCAGCCCAGATTGGCGCCGGCATACCCCGCCCCGGCCATCACGGCGCCGAGCCAGAGCAACCACAGCTGTGCAGTCCAGACACCGGCCGTCACCAGCACGATCGCCATGACCAGTGCCCAGCACTGGCGCGAACGATACTTGATGACATGGCCGCGGTCGAACAGTCGCGCCCACCAGGGAATGAACACCGGTATCAGCGCCAGCGGCACCACGCTCAGCAACATGATCTGCTGGAAACCGGACAGACCCAGATGATCGGTGTACAGGACTACCAGCAAGGCATTCACCATCAGATTGCCGGCGCCGTACAGGCTCATCCAGAACATGTAGCTGCGGAATGCTGCATCGCTTCTGAGGATGTCGCGCAGCATGCGCAGACTGAATGGCCCGGCGGAACCCGCGGCATCCGCTTCGGCGGCCAGCAGCTGGTACTCCCGGCGCACACGCACGGCGCGGTAGTACCAGGCGCCCAGCAGCCCGCAGGCAGCGGCCGCGCCGTACAACCACCGTGAGGCATGCGCCTGACGGTCCAGCACCCATCCCGCGGCCAATGCGCTCAACACCACACCCGGCACGGTCACCATCACAAAGCGGCCGGTGATACGCGCCATCACGCCGCGCGGATAGTTGGCGGTCCAGACCGCGGCGCGCACCGTCAGCACACCGGCCCACAACAGACGCGCCACGATCACCGCAACCAGGGTCAATACCAGCCCTGTCGCGCTGAAAGGAGCAAAGGCGATCAGACCGACAATCAGCGCGAACATGGTTTGCAGGGTGGCCAGCAGGCCGACACGGGTGCGGCCATGCGCCAGATTGGCCCAGGCAAAACTCGAGATGTTGGCCAGCGCCGGCGCACCGCTGAGTACAGCGACGGCGAAATTGACCCAGTGGAGGGCAACCAGACCGGCAAAACCCTTCTTGACCAGCACCGCCACAGTCGCGCCCTCGACGAGACCCACCGCCAGTCCCAGCAGGGCCCAGGGCAGCAGCTCGCGGCGGAACATTGCCTCCACCAGCTGGCTGGGCTGACTGGCTGGTCGCGCGGAAACTTCTTCGCTCACCAGGGGCTAGCCATAGCGCTGGCGAATCATCCGGTACAGCGCCCGCACGCATTGGGCCTCGCCACCCACCGGTCGCCCAGGACGCTCCTTCGGGTTCCAGGCATACAGATCGAGATGCAGCCAATTGTCAGTACGCGTCACGAAGCGCTGCAGGAATAGCGCCGCCACGATGGCGCCTGCAAACGGACCCGCCGAGACATTGTTCAGATCAGCGATGCGACTGGCCAGCTCATCGTCATAGCCTGACCACAGCGGCAGCGGCCACAGCGGATCGTTCATTTCTTCGGCCACCGCGCGCAGTTCGTCGACCAATCCGGTATTCCTGCCAAATACTGCCGGCAGATCGGGACCCAGCGCCGTGCGCGCCGCGCCGGTCAGCGTGGCCAGATCGATCAACAGATCCGGCGTCTCGGCATCGGCGTCGGCCAATGCATCGGCAAGAATCAACCTGCCTTCGGCATCGGTATTACCGATCTCGACGGTTAGACCCTTGCGCGAGGTCAGCACATCGCCCGGCCGGAATGCCGCGCCGCCAATGCTGTTTTCAACCGCGGGAATCAGCAGGCGCAATTCTATCGGCGCGGCCGCATCGAGCAGCCATTGCGCCAGCGCCAGTGCGCACGCCGCGCCGCCCATGTCCTTCTTCATCAGCAGCATGGCGGCGGCCGGCTTCAGGTCCAGTCCGCCGGTGTCGAAGCACACGCCCTTGCCCACCAGCGTCACGCGCGGCGCACCGGGCTTTGGCCAACGGCAATCGATCAGGCAGGGCGCCCGCGGGCTACCGCGGCCGACGGCGTGCACCAGCGGATATCCGGTCGCGAGTTCCTGGTCGCGGCAGATGCGCAGCGTGCCCTGGTGGCGCTGGGTCAGCGTCAGCGCCGCTGCAGCCAGTTGATCCGGCCCCAGCTCATTGGCCGGCGCGTTGATCAGATCGCGTGCCAGCGTGATGGCAGCGTGGGCCGCGTGCACATGGTCCGCGTCAGCTCCCGCCGGTGCCACCAATCGCGCCAGAGAGGACGGCCGCCGCTGGCTGCGGAAGCGGTCCATGCGATAGCTGCCCAGCAGCCATCCCAGCGCAAACTGCGTAGCCGCGTGTGTGGCCAACGGCGTGGCCAGCAGGTAACTGCCGGGCGGCAGACGCTCGGCAAGCGGCGCCGCATCCCAGAGCGATATCCGGTCGAGCGTGGCCATGTCGCCACAACCCAGCACCGCGGCCGCGACCGCCCCGTTCTCTCCCGGCAATGCCAGCACCCGGCCGCGTTCGGCGCGGAAGTCGTGCGCACGCGCCCAGGTCCCCTGCCCGGCCGGCAGCACATCCAGCAGCTGGGTCAGCTGGTTCTCATTACATAGCCAGAGCGGCCGTGCGCCGGTAGCTTCATCCTGATGGAGTAGACGAATATCCAAAACCGTTCCCGTCCTGCCGGAGGCGGCAAGCTTAACCAATCGCCGCGGGATTCCGGGCGCGCCTGGGCGTTGACAGGTGCTTGATGTCTGTGGTGACATCGAGCCGTCTTCATTAACGCACCCGGATCCCATGCAGGCTGCAACGAGCCCGGTCAACGCTTCAGAGACCAGCCATAATGTATCGGCTGGCCTGAACGTGCTGCTGCGTGTAGGTCTGCTGCTGCTGGCAGGAAGCCAGTGCGGGTGCCGTATGCGCAACTGAAGATTCTGAAGCGCAAAAATACCGAAACCCCGCACCGGCCACCGATGCGGGGTTTTTTGTTAGTCCAACGGAGTTTCAAGATGCATCTGTATTCGCAAAAAGACGTCGACAAGAAAGCGCTGAAGAACGCGCAGATCACTGTGCTGGGCTATGGCAGCCAGGGCCGCGCCCACGCGCTGAATCTCAAGGACAGCGGCTTCAAGGTGATCGTCGGCGTACGCAAGGGCGGAGCCAGCTGGAAGGCGGCGAAGCGCGATGGACTGGTCGTGGCCGAACCGGCTGCTGCCGTGGCCGGCGCCGATCTGATCGCCATGCTGGTGCCGGATCTTGCGCAGAAGGATCTGTACGCAGACGTCAAGGATTCACTGAAGAAGAACGCCGTGCTGCTGTTCGCGCACGGCTTCAATGTGCACTTCAAGCAGATCAAGCCGCGCAAGGATCTGGACGTGGTGCTGATCGCGCCGAAGGGTCCGGGCGGACTGGTGCGTCGCCAGTACCAGCAGGGTCGCGGCGTGCCCTGCCTGATCGCCGTGGCACAGGATGCCACCGGCAAGGCGCACGCCAAGGCGCTGGCCTACGCGCATGGCATCGGCGGCACCCGCGGCGGCGTGCTCGACACCACCTTCGCCGAAGAGACCGAGACCGACCTGTTCGGCGAGCAGGCCGTGCTGTGCGGCGGCGCCACCGAACTGGTGGTCAAGGGCTTTGAAACGCTGGTGGAAGCCGGCTACCAGCCCGAAGTCGCCTACTACGAATGCCTGCACGAACTGAAGCTGATCGTCGATCTGCTGCATGAAGGCGGCCTGGCGCGCATGCACAAGTACATCAGCGACACCGCCAAGTACGGCGATCTGACCCGCGGTCCGCGCGTGGTCAACGACCGCACCAAGAAGGAAATGGTGAAGATCCTCAAGGAAATCCAGACTGGCAAGTTCGCGCGCGAGTGGATCGCCGAGAGCGAGTCCGGCGGCAAGAACTACCGGCGCCTGATGAAGGCCGACATGAACCATCCGATCGAGCGCGTCGGCGAAAAGTTGCGCGCCCGCATGCCCTGGTTGAAGGAAGCGCGTTAAGACATACGGAGGCCATATGGCTCCCAATCCTGACCGAGTACTGATTTTCGACACCACCCTCCGCGACGGCGAGCAATCGCCGGGCTGCAGCATGACCCAGCCGGAAAAGCTGCGGGTCGCGCGCGCGCTGGCGGAGCTGGGCGTCGACATCATCGAAGCAGGATTTCCGGCAGCCTCGCGTGGCGACTGGGACGCTGTGAATGCCGTCGCCCGCGAGGTTTCGGGACCCATCATCTGCGGGCTGGCCCGTTGCGCCCGCGAGGACATCGAACTGGCGGCCAAGGCGCTGCGCGAGGCGCCCCGTCACCGCATCCATGTATTCCTGGCCACCAGCGCCATCCATCGCCAGTACAAGCTCAACATGGCTCAGGATGAAATCATCCGGCGCGCCGTCGAGAGCGTGAAGATGGCGCGGGATCTGTGCGAAGACGTGGAGTTCTCGCCCGAAGACGCCTCACGTACCGAGCTGGACTTCCTGGCACAGGTGGTCGAGGCCGTCATCGACGCCGGCGCCAGTACAGTGAATATCCCGGACACCGTGGGCTACACGGTGCCCGACGAGTTCGGCGAACTGTTCCGTTACCTGCGCAAGAACGTGCGCAACATCGACAAGGCGCGGCTGTCGGTGCACTGCCATGACGATCTGGGCATGGCAGTGGCCAACAGCCTGACTGCCGTAGTGGCCGGCGCCCGGCAGATCGAGTGCACCATCAACGGCATCGGCGAGCGCGCCGGCAACTGCTCACTGGAAGAAGTGGTGATGGCGCTGAAGACGCGCGCGCAATTCTTCAACCTGAGCACCGGTGTCACCACCAACCGGCTCTATCCCACCAGCCGGTTGGTCGCCAGCATCACCGGCCAGCCGATACCGCGCAACAAGGCCGTGATCGGCGAAAACGCCTTCGCGCACGAAGCGGGTATCCACCAGCACGGCATGCTGAAGCACCATTCCACCTACGAGATCATGCGCCCCGAGGATGTGGGTCTGTCGCGCAGCAGCCTGGTGCTGGGCAAGCACAGCGGCCGCCATGCTTTCCGCGAGCGCGTACGCGAGCTGGGCTTCGAGCTGGACGATCTCGAGCTCAATCGCGTGTTCGAGGAATTCAAGGCGCTGGCCGACCGCAAGAAGGAACTGTTCGATGGCGACATCGAGGCGCTGGTATTGCGGGCTGCCGGTTCAGCGCACGGACCGTGGTCGCTGCAGACGCTGGACATCGCTGCGCGCAGCGGCACGCAAGCCACGGCAACAGTGAAGCTGCAACACGCCGACGGTCGCGTGGTGGAACGCCAGGCCGATGGCGACGGCCCGGTGGACGCCACCTACAAGGCCATCGAACAGGCCACCGGCATTGCTGTCACGGTGCGCAAGTTCGAAGTGCACGCCGTCACCATCGGCGAGGATGCCCAGGGCGAGGCGGTGGTGTACGCCGAGTTCGGCGGCCGCAGCTATCGCGGCGCCAGCATCAGCACCAACATCATCGAAGCCAGCGGCAAGGCGCTGCTGGAAGTCATCAACCGCATCGAGCTGTCGCAGAAGAGCCCGCGCGCGGGCGCCGAACGGCGCACCGACCCGCAGCCTGTCATCAGAGGGAATTGACATGCCCATACCCGCCACGCAGTACATCTGGTTCAACGGCAAGCTGGTGCACTGGGACAAGGCCACTGTGCACGTACTGGCGCACGCCCTGCACTATGGTTCTTCAGTGTTCGAGGGGGTACGCGCCTACCCCACGCCGCGCGGCGTCGCCATCTTCCGCCTGCGTGATCACACGCAGCGGCTGTTCGACTCGGCCAAGATCTATCGCATCACGCTGCCCTTCCAGGCCGACCAGATCAACGCTGCCTGCCGTGAAGTGATAGCGGTGAACAACCTGGGCAATGGCGCCTACATCCGTCCGGTGGCCTTCCGCGGTTATGGCGAGATCGGCGTGGCACCGAAGATCGAGCCGCCCATCGACGTGGCAGTGGCCGCCTGGGAATGGGGCAAGTATCTGGGCCACGAGAGCGAAGAACAGGGCGTGGATGTATGCATCTCGTCCTGGCAGCGCGTGGCGCCCAACACGCTGCCGGCGCTGGCCAAGGCCGGCGGCAACTATCTGTCCAGCCAGCTGATCAGCCTCGAGGCCAAGCGGCTGGGTTTTGCCGAAGGCATCGGTCTGGCGCCGGATGGCACCGTCAGCGAGGGCGCTGGCGAGAACCTGTTCATCATCAAGGATGGCGTGATCCTGACGCCGGGCCTCTCGCACTCGGTGCTGAGCGGCATCACCCGCGACACCGTGATGAAGCTGGCGCGCGAGCGCGGCTATGAGGTGCGCGAGACCTCGATCCCGCGTGAACTGCTGTACCTCGCCGATGAACTGTTCTTCACCGGCACGGCGGCCGAAGTCACGCCGATCCGCTCGGTGGATCGCATCCAGATCGGCGCCGGCCGTCGCGGCCCGATCACCGAAGTGCTGCAGAAGGCCTTCTTCGGCCTGTTCGATGGCAGTACCGAGGACAAGTGGGGCTGGCTCGACTACGTGGACATGCAGGCCAAACCGCGCGCGGTGACGACAAACTGAGGCTGGCATGAAGACCATGCTCCAGAAGATCTGGGAACGGCACGAAGTCGTTCCCGAAACCGCCGATACGCCGGCGGTGCTGTACGTCGACCTGCACCTGGTACACGAAGTCACCTCCCCGCAGGCCTTTTCAGTGCTGCGCGAGCAGGGCATGAAGGTACGGCGGCCGGACCTGACGCTGGCCACCATGGATCATTCGACACCGACGCGCACCGAGCAGGTATTCGGCGGCGCGCCGATCGCCATTGCTTCGGCTGCACAGCAGATCGCGCAGCTGGAAAAGAACTGCGCGGAATTCGGTGTCGAACTGCTGAACCTGCGCAGCGAGCTGCGCGGCATCGTGCACATCATCGGCCCCGAGCTCGGACTGTCGCAGCCCGGCAAGACCGTGGTCTGCGGCGACAGCCATACCAGCACGCATGGCGCCTTCGGCGCCCTCGCCTTCGGTATCGGCACCACCGAGGTCGGCCATGTGCTGGCCACGCAATGCCTGCTGCAGCGCAGACCGAAAACCTTCGCCATCAATGTCAGCAACCGGCTGGCCGCGGGTGTCAGCGCCAAGGACCTGATCCTGGCCATCATCGGCGAGATCGGCGTCTCCGGCGGCACCGGCCATGTGCTGGAGTACCGCGGCGAAGCCGTGCGCGCGCTGACCATGGAAGAACGCATGACGGTGTGCAACATGTCGATCGAGGCCGGTGCGCGCGCCGGAATGATCGCGCCCGACGACACCACCTTCGATTATCTGCAGAGCAGGCCGCGCGCGCCCAAGGGCACTGAATGGCAACGCCGTGTAGCCGAATGGCGTGCACTGCCCAGCGACGCCGGCGCCCGTTTCGATCGCGAAGTGACATTGGATGGCGAGCGCATCGAACCGATGATCACCTATGGCACGCATCCGGGCATGGTGACGCCGATCAGCGGGCACATCCCGGCCACCCGGGGCGATGCGGTGTTCGACAAGGCACTGGCCTACATGGGCTTCCAGGCCGGCGAACCCATCCGCAACCAGCCGATCAATGTGGTGTTCATCGGCAGCTGCACCAATGGCCGGCTCGAGGACCTGCGGGCTGCCGCCAGCCTGCTGCGTGGCCAGCACATTGCGCGCGGTGTGCAGATGCTGGTGGTGCCGGGCTCGCAACAGATCAAGAAGGCCGCTGAAGCCGAGGGCCTCGACACCATCTTCCGCGACGCCGGCGCCGAATGGCGCGAGTCCGGCTGCTCGATGTGCATCGGCATGAATGGCGACAATGTGGCCAGCGGCCAGTATTCGGTCAGCACCAGCAACCGCAATTTCGAAGGCCGCCAGGGCCCCGGCGCACGCACGCTGCTGGCCAGCCCGCTGACCGCGGCCGCCTCGGCCATCCGCGGCCGTGTCACCGATCCGCGCGAACTGCTCAACGGTTGAAACAATGGACCCGATCAGACAGATCCGCTCCCGCACGGCCGTGCTGCCGTTCACCAACATCGACACCGACCAGATCATTCCGGCACGCTTCCTGCGCACTACTACGCGCGAAGGTCTGGGCAAACAGCTGTTTGCCGACTGGCGCTATCTGCCGGATGGTTCGCCGAAGCCCGACTTTGCGCTGAACCAGCCAGCGGCCGTTGGCTGTCAGGTGCTGGTGGCCGGCCGCAATCTCGGCTGCGGCTCTTCGCGCGAACACGCGCCCTGGGCATTGCTCGATCATGGCTTCCGCGCCGTGATCAGCAGCGAGATCGCCGACATCTTCCGCAACAACTCATTGAAGAATGGCCTGGTACCGGTGGTGGTCGATGAGTCGACGGCAGACTGGCTGCTGAAGAATCCCGGCGTGGAAGTCACCATCGATCTGGACTCCACGCAGCTGCGATTGCCGGACGGCCGTGCCGTGCAGTTTCCGATCGAGCCCTTTGCCCGTTATTGCCTGCTCAATGGCGTCGACGAGCTGGGCTATCTGGTCTCGCAGCAGCCGGTCATTTCCGCCTACGAAAGAACTCACGCTTGAAGGCCAGCATCACTGTTCTCGGGGGCGATGGCATCGGCCCCGAAGTCACCGCGGAAGCGGTGCGCGTACTGCAGCGCGTGGCGCAGCAGTCCAACCATGCGTTCACGTTAACCGAAGCCCCCTTTGGCGGCATTGCCATCGACCAGCACGGCGATCCGCTGCCCGAGCGCACCCTGAAGCTGTGCCTGGAAGCCGATGCGGTACTGCTGGGCGCCATCGGCGGCCCGAAGTGGTCGACTCCGCAGACGAAGATCCGGCCCGAGGCAGGGCTGTTGCGATTGCGCAGGGAAATGGGCGCCTACGCCAATCTGCGTCCGGTCACCGTGCACCCTGCCCTGCATGGCATCTCGACGCTCAAGCCCGAGGTGATCGACGGCGTTGACCTGATCGTGGTGCGCGAACTGACCGGCGGTATCTACTTCGGCGCCAAGACCCGCAGCGCCACCGAGGCCACCGATCTGTGCTCCTACTCGGTGACCGAGGTCGAGCGCATCGTGCGTGTAGCAGCACGACTGGCGCAGGCGCGCAGCGGCAAGCTGCTGTCCATCGACAAGTCCAACGTGCTGGAAACTTCGCGGCTGTGGCGCGAGGTCTGCGAGCGCGTGGTGTGCAGCGAGTTCCCCGATGTAAAACTCGAACACATGCTGGTGGATGCCGCCGCCATGCACCTGATCCGCAGGCCGCGCGATTTCGACGTGGCGGTGACCGAAAACATGTTCGGCGACATCCTGACCGATGAAGCCTCGATGCTGGCCGGCTCACTGGGCCTGCTGCCCTCGGCCTCGCTGGGCGATGGCACGCGTGGCATCTACGAGCCCATCCACGGCTCGGCGCCGGATATCGCAGGCCGCGGCATCGCCAATCCCTGCGGCACGATCCTTAGTGCCGCCATGCTGCTGCGTCACTCGCTGAAGCTTGAATCGGAAGCGCGGCGCGTCGAAGCCGCCGTGTCGCGAGCCATCAGCGATGGCATCCGTACACCGGACATTGCCGGCGATCTGAAACCCGCCAGCACGCGCCAGATGGGCGATGCGGTGCTGGCAGCCCTCGA
>JAIBJM010000087.1 GCA_020029535.1 Gammaproteobacteria bacterium
ATCGGAGCGGGGATCACCTGCGTATCGGTGGTCGCCTGATCCTGCGTAGCGGTGACGCCACCCGCGGCCCGGGCCGCAGCCTGAGCCTGCAACTGGGTGGACGGTGTCAGTCCTCCGTTGAGGACACGCATCAGGCGCCGCTCGCCCTGCAGCTCAACCTCCACCAGTACCGTGTCGCCAGGCTGCAGGGTAGACGACGACTGCTCCTTCTGTTCCTCATCGGCAGCGGCACGCTGTTGCGCGGCCTTGTTGCTGTTCGCGTCGGGGCGCGTCGCACCGCCAGCGCTGTCACCGCTCAGCGCGCCCAGCCCACCACCACCCAGCAGCGCACCGGCATTGCCGCCCAGCTGCTGCATGATCTGCTGCTGCTGATCGGCAGACAGATTATTGAAGATGCCCATCAACTGATCGGGATTGACCGACTGGGCCACTGCCGCTGACGGCAAGCTGACCATTGCCAGAAGTCCCAGCAGCGCCATCATTCTTCTGTTCTTCGTCACTACTCGATGTCCCTCGCAAGCCAGCGGCGAATTGTACTTATTCCGCAAGGAGTTGCGATCGGGATTGATGACGGTTTGCGATCCGTTTAATCTAGACCACAGCTAGATTAAACGCTCCACAAAACGGACGGTATCCCATGCGGCAAATTGGCGCATTCGAGGCAAAAAACCGGCTCAGTGAATTGCTGAACCTGGTTGAGAATGGCGAGGAAGTGGTCATCACGAAACATGGCAGGCCTGTTGCGCGGCTGGTCGCGGCCGAGCCGGTGAATCGCTCGACCACCCAGACGGCGGTACAGACGATCAAAAAACTGCGCCGCGGGCACGCGCTCAGTCCTGCGCAGCTGCGCGAACTGGTGACGGCCGGCCGCAAGTATTGAGCGAGCGCGATCATGATCGTTGTCGATGCCTCAATCGCACTCGCCTGGCTGTTCGAGGATGAGCAGCATGAAGGCGCCATGACTCTGCTCGAAAGGGTGGCAGAGTCACGCGCCACGGTGCCGGCACACTGGTGGCTGGAAGTAGGCAATGCCCTGATGGCTGCAAAGCGGCGGCATCGACTGCGGCGCGATCCACAGGAACTGCTTGCTCCACTGCGCGCATTGCCGATTGTCGTCGATTCCGAGTCCGCCCTGCTCGCCAGTACGATCACCGTCGAATTGGCAGTCCGGCACGATCTCAGCACCTACGATGCCGCCTATCTGGAACTGGCCCAGCGACGCTCACTGCCACTAGCAACACTGGATCGCGCACTCGCCACCGCAGCGAAGGCCGCCGGTGTCGCCTTGGCCCTGTAGATTCGCCTTGCGGTTCGTTGCGGGATGCCAGCTTCGACGGCAAAGGCGTCCAGGCCGGCATTCAAGAGGGCAACTGGCAGCAGCTTCAGGATTTCATTTACCCCGGGGCCACAGATCCGGGCACTGGGTGCCGATGATCCGCCGCGACCGCGATGAGCGTTAGCCGCAAAGCGAGAACCCGCCGGGGCGGGTGACGTCCCGTTAAAATCCTCCAGCCCCGGCGCCCGGATCGACACGGTGTGATGTGGGTCATCAGATGCCTGGAAACAAAACGTATATACAAAATGTTTTTCCGCGCCCGGCGGAACTCGAGAGAGCCTGGCCAGCGGGAGATTCGCAGATCGGCGCCGATAGTGATTCACGTTCGACGCAGATACTCCAGCGCTCCGCGCAATGACGACGTCAGCCCGGCGTCTGCCGCCTGCGACGCATCGCGCACCAGCGGCACGATGCCCTCGCACAGTTTCTTGCCCAGCTCCACACCCCACTGATCGAAGGCGTTGATGCCCCACACCACGCTCTGCACAAACACCTTGTGTTCGTACAGCGCGATCAACGATCCGAGCGTGCGTGGATCGAGCCGCTGGAACAGGATCAGCGTGCCGGGCCGATTGCCGTCGTACTGCCGGTACGGTTGCCCCACGGGCGCGGGTTGGCCAAAGGCAAAGGCTTCGGCCTGCGCCAGGCAGTTGGCGATGGCCAGTTCCTGCTGCGGCTGGTTGCCGCAGGAAGACTGCACCGGTAGCAGGAAATCCAGCGCCGCGCGCGGCGTGCCCTGGTGCAGCAGCTGGAAGAAGGAATGCTGGGCGGAATTGCCGGGCTCGCCCCACACCACCGGGCAGCTGGCCACTTCCACGGCGCGGCCATCGGACTTCACCGACTTGCCGTTGCTCTCCATCTCGAGCTGCTGCAGGTAGGCCGGAAAGCGCGCCAGACGCTGATCGTAGGGCAGCACCGCAAGCGTCGGGAGCCCCAGAAAGTCGTTGTTCCAGATGCCGAGCAGCCCGGCCAGCAGCGGCAGGTTGCCGGCCCAGGGGGCGTTCTGGAAATGCTGGTCCACGGCATGGGCGCCGGCGAGAAAAGCCTCGAAGTGACTGCGGCCGATGGCAATGGCCAGCGACACACCGATCGACGACCACACCGAATAGCGGCCGCCCACCCAGTCCCACATGGCGAAGCGGTAATCCGGGTGAATGCCGAACTCATCCATGGCGCGCGCATTCACCGATGCCGCCGCAAAGTGCTGAGGCACCGCGGCATCGCCGAGCCGCCCACGCAACCAGGCGCGCGCGGTATCGGCATTGGCGCGCGTTTCCTGCGTAGTGAAAGTCTTGGAGCAGACGATGAACAGCGTGCGCGCCGGATCGGCATCAGCCAGTGCATCGGCCAGCTGGCAACCATCCACATTGGAAACGAAAGCCATCGACGGTGCACCGGCCGCATAGGCGCGCAACGCCTCGACCGTCATCGCCGGCCCCAGGTCCGAACCGCCGATGCCGATGTTGACGACACGGTTGAACGACTTGCCCGAACTGCCCGCGATGCGTCCGCTGCGTACCCGCTCGGCAAAATCCAGCAGGCGCTGGCGCTCGGCCAGCACCAGCGCGCCGATGTCCTGCCCGCCGACGATCAGCGGCGCACCGCCCGCAGCCGGCCGGCGCAGTGCGGTATGCAGCACGGCGCGATTCTCGGTGGTGTTGATGGCATCGCCCCGGAACATGGCTGCGATGCGTTCGCGCAAGCCAAGCTGGTCGGCCAATTCGGCAAAGGTGGTCAGCACACGTTGATCGACCCGCTGCCGCGAGAAGTCGAACAGCAGGCCCGCGGCCTCCACCGAGCAGTGGCTGAAACGCTGCGGATCGCCCGCAAACAGCTCGGCGGTGCTCTGCTGCTGCAGCTCGTGGCTGGCGACAGCCAATGACTGCCAGGCCGCGCAATCCGGTCCGGCGATCGAATCAGACACGGTAGTAGTCGCGGAACCAGTCTACGAAGTTGCGCACACCCACTTCAATGGGGGTATCGGGCTTGTAACCCACGTCCTCGATCAGGTCGGTGACGTCGGCAAAGGTATCGGGCACGTCGCCCAGCTGCAGCGGCTTCATCAGCTTCTCGGCCTTGCGGCCCAGGCACTCTTCCAGCACCTCGATGTAGCGCAGCAGGTCGATCGGCTGGTTGCTGCCGATGTTGTAGAGGCGGTACGGGAAACGGGCGCTGGCCGGATCCGGGTTGTTGCCATCCCAGTGCGGATTGGCCGTCGCTACCCGATCGGTGGCGCGCACCACGCCCTCGACGATGTCTTCGACGTAGGTGAAGTCGCGCTTGTGGTGGCCGTGGTTGAACACCTCGATCGGCCGGCCATCGATGATGGCGCGGGCGAACAGGAACAGCGCCATGTCCGGCCGGCCCCAGGGGCCGTACACGGTGAAGAACCGCAGTCCGGTGGTCGGCAGGGCGAACAGCGCCGAATAGTTATGCGCCATCAGCTCGGTGGCACGCTTGCTGGCCGCGTACAGCGACAGCGGATGTGAAGCCGGTTCGTGCACGGAAAACGGCATCTTGGTGCTGGCGCCGTACACCGAACTGGTGGAGGCATAGACCAGGTGCCCCACTCCGTTGTGACGGCATCCTTCCAGCACGTTCAGCGTGCCCACCACATTGCTCGATACATAGCTGTGCGGATCGGTCAGCGAATGGCGCACGCCGGCCTGCGCACCCAGATGCACCACGCGTTCGAATTTCTCGCGCGCGAACAGCGCCGCCATGCCGACCTGATCGGCCAGCTCCAGCTTGACGAAGCGGAAGCCGCGCTGCGATTCGAGCCGCGCCAGTCGTGCCTGTTTCAGCGTCACATCGTAGTAATCGTTCAGGTTGTCGAGCCCGACCACCTCATCGCCGCGCGCCAGAAACCGGCGCGCCGTCGCCGAACCGATGAACCCCGCCGCGCCGGTGACCAGCAGCTTCACAGGCGTCCGTCCACTTCGGCCGACGGGAAGGCGTACTTGATGTCGTACAGCACGTGATTGCGGCGGCACAGCCGGCGCACCGCCGCCGCACCCAGCTTTTTGAATTCGTTGTGAGCCACCGCCAGCACCACGCCATCGTACTGGCCCTTTTTCAGTTCGCGCACCGGCCGCAGTCCGTATTCATGCTTCGCTTCGGCGCGATCGATCCACGGATCGTACACATCCACCTTGATGCCGTATTTCTGCAGTTCACGAATCACATCCACCACCTTCGAGTTGCGCAGATCCGGGCAGTTTTCCTTGAACGCCAGGCCCAGCACCAGCACGCGCGCACCCTTCACATGGATGCGCCGGTCGGTCATCAGCTTGATGACCTCGCTGGCCACATACAGGCCCATGTTGTCGTTCAAGCGCCGGCCGGCCAGGATCATCTCGGGGTGATAGCCGATCTCCTGCGCCTTGTGCGTCAGGTAGTAGGGATCGACGCCGATGCAATGACCGCCAACCAGCCCCGGGCGGAACGGCAGGAAATTCCACTTGGTGCCGGCGGCGAGCAGCACTTCCTCGGTGTCGATGCCGAGCCGGTTGAAGATCAGCGCCAGCTCGTTGATCAGCGCGATGTTGACGTCACGCTGCGTGTTCTCGATCACCTTGGCGGCTTCGGCCACGCGGATGCTGCTGGCCTTGTGCGTGCCTGCCTTGATGATGGAGCCATACAGCTTGTCGACGAAATCGGCCGTCTCCGGCGTCGAACCCGAGGTCACCTTGCGAATGCTCGGCAGCCGGTGTTCCTTGTCGCCGGGATTGATGCGCTCGGGGCTGTAGCCGGCAAAGAAATCCTTGTTGAACTTCAGCCCGGAGACACGCTCCAGGATGGGCACGCACACTTCCTCGGTGCAGCCCGGGTACACGGTGGACTCGTACACCACCACGTCGCCCTTCTTCAGCACCTTGCCCACGGTCTCGCTGGCCTTGACCAGCGGCGTCAGGTCGGGACGCTTGTATTCATCGATCGGCGTCGGCACCGTGACGATGAAAACGCGGCTGCGCTTCAGCTCGCGCAGATCGGTGGTGAAAGACAGGTGCTTGGCCCCACGCAGCTCGGCACGCGTGGTTTCCAGCGTGCTGTCGCGGCCGGCCTGCAGTGCCTTGATGCGATCGGCGTTGATATCGAAGCCCAGCGTGTCGAAGTGCTTGCCGAACTCCACCGCCAGCGGCAATCCGACGTAGCCCAGACCCACCACACCTACCCGGCAGTTGCGCAAACTCAGCATGTCGAACCTATCGCGAAGTCTTTGGAGTGGCGGCAGGATACCAGCTCAAGTGGAATCCGCCTCCTGCGAGCGCCACAGGCAGGGTGCCTTGGCCGCCTTGTCCAGCACGTCCAGCAGCGCTGCGTGCGCGGCGAGTTCGTCGGCACCGGCCCTGCGCACCAGCAGCTCACGGGTACGCACCACGGGTGCCGGTGCCGCAACCTGCCGATGGTCGGCACGCGCATCGCCCAGCGCCAGCGCGCTCTGTCCCCCGGTCATGGCCAGATAGACATCGGCCAGGATGCGCGCGTCCAGCAGTGCACCGTGCAGATCGCGGTGCGAATTATCGACGCCATAGCGTTTGCACAGCGCATCCAGCGTGTTGCGCTGGCCGGGGTGCATTTCGCGCGCCAGCAGCAGCGTATCCAGCACCTGGCACAGCGTTGCAACACGCAGCGGTGCCTCGCCGCGAACACGCGCGAACTCGGCATCCAGAAAGGCGGTATCGAAGGCCGCGTTGTGGATCACCAGCTCACTGTCGGCAATGAATTCCGCCAGCTGTGCAGCGATATCGACAAAGCGCGGTTTACCCTGCAGCTGCTGGCGCGAAATGCCGTGCACAGCCTGCGCAGCGGCATCGATGTCGCGTTCGGGATCGAGGTAGTGATGAAAGGTGCGGCCGGTGGTGCGGCGATTGATCAGCTCGACACAACCGATCTCGATGATGCGATGACCGAGACTGGCTTCCAGTCCCGTGGTTTCGGTATCCAGCACGATCTGGCGCATGAGGCAGTCTAGCCCAGCAGCTCATCGATGGCGGTGTTGGCAAGCGCATCGACGCGCTCATTGCCGGGCACGCCGGCATGGCCCGGCACCCAGTGCCATTCGATCTGCTGGTCGGCCAGCAGTGCGTCGAGCTGCTGCCACAGATCCTGGTTCTTGACCGGCTTGCGATCGGCGGTGCGCCAGTTGTTGGATTTCCACTTCGGCAGCCATTCGAGCACGCCACGCCGCACATACTGCGAGTCGGTGTACAGCCGCACCGCCACTCGCCGCCGCAGCGCCTTCAAGGCCTCGATGACGGCCAGCAACTCCATGCGGTTGTTGGTGGTATAGCGATCGGCACCAGACAGCGTGCGCTCACTCCTGCCGCTCATCAGCAGCGCCGCCCAACCGCCCGGCCCCGGATTGCCGCGACAGGCGCCATCGGTATAGATCTCGACCTGGGTCAGCGGCGTATTCATGAACTCGGCTCCATCACTCCCTCCAGCAACTTGCGGCGTTCGCGGCGACGCGGACGCAGCGGCGTCAGCCCCAGCAACCGTTTGCGCGCCTTCAACAGATAGGCACCAGCCGGCAGCGGATAAAACCAGCCGCGCTGCAATGAACCCGGCAAAGCCTCCTCCGGTGCCGCGCGCGGTTCTACTGGCAACATGTACAGGTAGCGCTGCACCGAAACGATTTCATAGCCCAGCAGCACCAGCCAGTCGCGCAGCCGGCCATCCGAAAGCAGCCGGCGCAGTCCGGGTGGAAAACCTCTGCGGCTGGCCGCCGACCGCCATCCCCAGGGTCCCCGGGTATGGAAGCCCAGCACTATCAGCTGGCCCTCGGCGCCCAGCACCCGATCCGCTTCGCGCAGCACGGCGTAGGGATCGGCCTCGAATTCCAGACTGTGTGGCAGCAGCACAGCGTCGATGGAACCGCTGGCAATGGGCAGCTGCGCCAGTCTGGCCACCAGATCGGCGTCTGTGCAGGGAGATTCGGACACCACGCTCTGCCGGCGGGTGCGACTGCCTCCCAGCAGCTCCCGGCCCTGCCCCCAGCTGCCGATCTGCAGCAGCTCGATACCGAACACGTCGTCGAAAGCCAACGCCAGTAATTTGCGTTCCGCCAACACCGTGGCGCGACCCAGAGCGCTGCTCTGCCAATTGATGATCAAGGCTGTGACTCGTTGCCCAAAAAGCTAGCAATTTTGTGAACTTACGGGTTAAATAACGCCGCCCGCAAGCGTTAGAATCCACCCCGATACGGTATCACGCCGGCCGCCGCAGCCAGAGGATCCAGCATTGAGGAAAGCTCGTCGTCTGCTGCCGTGCCTGCTGGCAGCCCCGCTGATCCTTTCAGGCTGTGCGTTGCAGTCGCCCCGGACAGCCACATCTTCGGTCACTCCAACCCCGCTGGCATCCACGCCGGTCCAGCCGCCCACCCCTCTCGCTCCAGCCGCAATTGCGCCCGCCAGCGTCGGTGCCGACAGCTCTGCCACAGGCATCGCCGAACCCGCCCCGCCGGTTGCCGGACTGGGCCCGGCGGTACCGCCTGCTCCGGTGGGCGACCTGTTCAACCGCATTCGCGGCGGATTCCAGCTGGAGGACGTCGATCAGGCCGCGGTGACCCGCGAGCTGAACTGGTACGCCAACAACCCCGAGTATCTGGAGCGCGTGTTCGGACGCGCCGAACTGTATCTGCATTACATCGTCGAGCAGCTGGAGCGGCGCGGCATGCCGCGCGAACTGGCACTGCTGCCGGTGGTCGAAAGCGCCTTCGAACCCTACGCCTACTCGCGTGCCCGGGCCTCGGGCCTGTGGCAGTTCATTCCCGGCACCGGCACCAAGTACGGTCTGAAGCAGAACTGGTGGTACGACGGCCGGCGCGACGTGGTGGAATCGACCCGTGCCGCGCTCGATTATCTGCAGGCCCTGCACGATGAGTTCAACGGCGACTGGCTGCTGGCGGTCGCCGGCTACAACTGCGGCGAAGGCGCGGTGGCCCGCGCCATCGCCGCCAACCGGCGCGCAGGCAAGCCCACCGATTTCTGGCATCTGAGACTGCCCGCCGAGACGCGGGCCTATGTGCCGAAGCTGCTGGCCATGAGCCGGCTGGTGGCCAAACCAGGCGACTATGGTCTGGAGTTCAGTCAGATTGCCGATCAGCAGTACTTCACCCAGGTGGCCACCGGCGGCCAGATCGATATCAGCGTGGTGTCCGAAGTATCCGGCCTGACCCGCGAAGAGATTTACGAACTGAATCCGGCCTTCCATCGCTGGGCCACCGATCCCACCGGCCCGTATTCGCTGCTGGTGCCACTGGAGGCCGCCGAGGGGCTGGAAGCCACGCTGCTGGCGCTGACTCCCGAGCAGCGCATGCGCGTCGAGCGTTACACCATCGATCACGGCGACACCATGGCCTCGGTGGCCAGGCACTTCAACACCACTGCCAGCGTGATCCGCGAACTCAATGGCATGGCCGCGAGCGATGGGCTGGTGATGGGCGATCAGTTGCGTGTGCCCTCAGCGTCAGTGCAACTGCCCGACAAGGCCGCGCGCGCCGCCATGCTGGTGGACCGGCGTGCATTGCCCGGACGTGCGGGCGCGCGTCCGGACATCCATGTCGTACGCCGCGGCGATACGCTGTCGAGCATTGCGCGACGCATGGGCACCGATTCGAAGACGCTGGCGCGACTGAACAACATGCAGCTCGGCGACACGTTGCGCACCGGCCAGCGTCTGGTGCTCTCTTCACAAAAGGCCCGCTCGGCCAGCGCGCGCTCCGGCAATGTCGCCAGCGGTGACGGCCGGCGCGTCACCTACACGGTGCGCCGTGGCGACTCGCTGTACAGCATCGCCAGGCTGCTGCAGGTCACTGTCGGTGAACTGGTGGGCTGGAACGGCATCTCGAAGAGCACCGTCATCAAGCCCGGCCAGAAGCTGGTCGCATTCGTCAGCCGCAGCTGAAGCTGCGTCGGATTTCACAGGGGACAACATGGGGATACTCTCCGGCAAGCGGGCGTTCATCGTCGGCGTCGCCACCGATCGTTCGATTGCCTGGGGCATTGCCCAGGCCATGAAGGCACAGGGCGCCGAACTGGCCTTCTCCTACCAGGGCGAGAAACTCAAGGATCGCGTTACGCCGCTGGCCGAGTCGGTGGGCTCACGCATTGTCCTGCCGCTGGATGTGAGCTCCGATGCAGAGATCGATGCGGCCTTCGCCGCACTGTCGCGTGAGTGGGATTCACTCGACATCCTGGTGCATGCCGTGGCGTTTGCGCCGCGCGAAGCCATCGAGGGCAGCTTCACGGCCAACACCAGCCGCGAGGCCTTCCGGATCGCGCACGATGTCTCCAGCTACAGCCTGACCGCGCTGGCGCGCGCCGCGCAGCCGCTGATGGCGGGACGCGCCGGCGCCGTGCTGACGCTGTCCTATCTCGGCGCCGTGCGTTCGATCCCCAGCTACAACGTCATGGGTCTGGCCAAGGCCAGCCTGGAAGCCAATGTGCGTTTCCTGGCCGCCGATCTTGGGCCACAGAACATCCGCGTCAACGCCATTTCAGCGGGGCCGGTCAAGACGCTGGCCGCGGCAGGCATCAGCGGCTTCCGCAAGATGCTGGCGCAGGTGGCGCAGGTCGCACCGCTCCGCCGCAATGTCTCCACCGAGGACGTGGGTAACGCCGCGGCCTTCCTGTGCTCCGACATGGCGGCCGGCATCACCGGCGAGATTGTCTATGTGGATAACGGCTTCAGCACCGTGGGCATGAGTTTCGGCGCAGCAGCAGCCGACGGCGGCTGAAAGATCGTCGCCGGCGTTCAGCTTCCGGCTTGCGCGCTGACACGCCCGCCGAACAGCCGCTGGATGAACACGAACACCACCGGCACGAACAGCACGCCCAGCACCGTGCCGGCAATCATGCCGCCGAAGACGCCGGTGCCGATGGCGTGCTGGGCGCCGGCCCCAGCGCCGCTGGCCAGTGCCATGGGCAGCACGCCGAAGCCGAAGGCCAGCGAGGTCATCACGATGGGCCGCAGACGGTCACGCACGGCATGCAGCGTGGCCTCGACCAGATCCATGCCGGCGTCCAGATTGAACTTGGCGAACTCGACAATCAGGATGGCGTTCTTGCTGGCAAGACCTATGGTGGTCAGCATGCCAACCTGAAAATAGATGTCGCGCTCCAGGCCGCGCACGGCGGTAGCCAGCACGGCGCCGACGATGCCCAATGGCACCGCCATCAGGATGGGCACCGGCATCAGCCAGCTTTCATACAGCGCCGCCAGCGCCAGA
>JAIBJM010000088.1 GCA_020029535.1 Gammaproteobacteria bacterium
CAGGGCCTGTCGGACCAGTTCCTCGAACAGCAGCTGATGCCGGAGCGGCTCGAGCAGGCCTGCAAGGATGCGGGCTACCCACTGACGCTGCGCCGTCAGCCGGGCTATGACCACGGCTACTATTTCATCTCGACCTTCATGGAAGACCACCTGCGCCATCACGCGCGGGTCTTGCTGGGCTGAAGCGATTCGGGCCTCGCGAGACTCGACACCTGGCGCGAAGCGAGCGCGGTGAACCCATTCGATGAAGGGCGCGCGCCGGTCAGCGCACCCGGCCCATAAGCCGGTCCAACTTGTCGCGCACGCGCCGATGGAAGATATGCGCCGCACCAAGCGTGCGGTGCCAGCGCAGCCCTACGCGTCGTGCCGGTACCTGCACCGCCGGCTCGAGATAGCACCCCCGCTCGAGGAACACGAGGCGGCTGGTCTTGCTCGGCAGCTGGATAATTGGGCCAAGAACATAGCCGAGCCGCAGCAGCCGGCGATAAATGGGCAGATTGCGCACGTCCGGTTCGGCGACGATGCGCTTCGTCTTCGGGTTCGCAAACAGCACTTCGTGCACGGCTTGCAACATGCGCGGGGTGAAACCCGATTGCGCGACGCGCGCTGGCGCCATCAGGATGTGAAAGCCCAGGTCGCCGGTACGCGCGGGATAGTGGCGCGCGAGCTCATCGTCTTGCGGAACGTAGGCCTCGAGAAGAAAGCAACGTTCACCGGACCGGGCGTCCTCACCGATCAGCGTGCGATAGCCCGGCCGCCGGAGCTGCTCGGCATAGAGCCGCGCGATCTTCTCGGGCGGCGCTTCCCGCAGACCCCAAAAGCGCGCGTAGTCCATGTGCAGCCAGCGCTGCAACTCGGCGAGATCACGCTCGAGATCGAACGGGCGCACGCGCACACCCATGTCGGGTTTGTTGTGCGTCGCGAGCGACTCGACCAGGGAAGCCAGTGTCGGTCCGCCACAGCGCGTCAGCAGGTCGGCCGGGCCGACGCGTGGACCCGGCGGCTGCTCGAGTGCCGCCGCGATCTCCTCGAGATCAGTCTGACACAGCGGCGCGAACAGTCCGGCCACGTCGCGAAATGCCTGCGCGAATTGCTCTCGCGAAGCCTGCGCCCCTGGGCGCAGCAGACCGGAATCGGCGATCCGGCGACGCAAGGCACCGCCGTCCCGGGCGTCCAGCAGTGTCAGCAGGATCTCGATGCCGTTCGCGAGCACGGTGAGATCGTCGTCCGTCGCGAGCGGCCCGCGCAGATAGGTGTTGGCGAGTGCCGCTTCGGCAGCCTCGGATTCCGTCACTCGCAGCGCACCTGCCGAGCGCGCCAGCAGCAACAGACGCGCGATCAGCGAACGCGCGATCTTCACGTAAAGCTCGATGCGGGATGAGACGAAGAGGTAACGACGGAATGCGTCCCAGTCCCCGATCGCGTCGATCGCACGCTGCGCATCCGCCGAGTCCAACTTCCCCGCATGGCTGCCGTTCATCATCACGTCGAGAAATTCCGTGATCAACTTGCGGCTGCCGGCGCAGCCCTTACCGGCCGGCGTCACCAGGGAACCGGATTCGTCGGCGAGGCGGTACAGTTCCTCGGCCGGCAGCGGACCCGGAGCAAGCACCGCGAGATCGCCTTTCTCGAGCAGGCTGCGGACAACCATGAACGGGCCGACGCCGAGCGTGAAGAACGCAACTTCGAGCGGCGGCAGGGCGTGGTCGGACAAGGGGTCGCGGCGCCTGCGCACCTGGAAGGCGACCAGCGCCGCAGCCATTTTCGAGTAGAAGTAGCCCTGACGCAGATCGAAGCGCCGCTCCGTCAGCCCGACCAGGCTGATGTATCGCTCCCGAAGCAGTGTCGCGAACTGCAGCGTGTCATGCCACACCGCCATCACGTGCTTCAGCGCAGTCATGTTCACTTCGAGGCCGCGCCGCGAGCCATCGAAATTTGAGACTCGATGCTCGGTGTCGACGCACTCGCGATAAAGGTCGGGGCCGGTGTTGTTCTCGCCGATCTGGCGGCCGCTGTCGCCGTGCAGGGAGCTGATACCGTTCCAGACGTCGTAATCGAACTCCATGTTCGGTCGCTGCCACGGCGGGGGGCGCAGGCGGGCATGCAACCGGGCGGCATGCGGATTCACCCACCGCGCAAAGTACACCTTTCGGAGCAGTCGCTTCAGCACGCTTGCGGTCCCCAGAATTGCATCAATAGGCACGATCCAGCCGGCATACCTGGCGCGCGATCCGTTTCATCTGGCGCAGCGTACCGATGGCCAAGAGCATCGATCCACCGCGTCTGTTCATAGGGATGACCAGCGTAGTCAGGAACCGTCTGGACAGCCACAACTTGTTGATGAACGAGTCCGGTGACGCGCCGCTGTCGATCAACTCGAGCTCGGCAAAATTCTTTGGAGCCGCGCGCATGAACTCGACTTCGTTGAGCAATCCGGGCGAGAAATCCGCGTAGTCGGGGTGCCACCCGATCTTGAACGCGAAGCCGACCCGCCCCGAGATGAAGTTGCAGGTCGATGCTATCGGTTCGCCGTCAAGGGTCAGTTCGCTGAAGAATGCCCGGCGGGCGCGACCGAAGCGGCCGACCATGTCCCAGAAGAATGCCTCTTCGGCATCACGCGACCGAAGCGACGACCCTCCGGCTCCCTTCCATCCCGCATGCTCCAGAGTCAGGAAGTGTTCGATGACGGTATCCGGAATACCTTCCTTCCAGTGGTAACGCCACTCCACGATGCCGCGCTCGCGCAGGCGCCGCATGCGGCGATCAATGTCCCTCAGTCGCTTGGCGATATCCGGATGGCGCAGCAGTTCCTCTCCCTTTGACGGATCAAGGACCGCCCGCGGTATGAGACGGATGTGCGCCTGATGACGCGTCACGTGCCGGATTAGACTGGACGCCGATCGGATCAGCATGCCATCCGCCCATACCAGCGGGATATCGAGCGTCCAGCAACGCGCATCCAGCCGCGCGAAGGCTGCCAGCATGGCCGTCAGCACATCCTCGAACGCATCCCGATCGAGCAGAAGTCCCGACAGGAAGGAGTGCACCGGGCGGTAGGTGGCGAAGCGCGGCACAATTGCCGATGGCGACGCCTTCTGAATGACGGCGATTCCGACAACAACACTGCCCGTTGGCCCCTGACGCTCGGCCACTGCGATGAGCGGTGGACTCTGCGGCGTCAGGTATCTCGCTGCCGGAATGACGAAATGCGGCGACAGGTACGCATTCGGCTCGACCGCCCGCTCCTCCAGGTTTTCCCAACCGTCGATCTCCGACTGGGAAAGGCTCCACACGTCTCGCACCTGCACATGTACATCGCGCGTGGACCGAAGTGACAGGGGCCTGGACGGCATCTGGCGATACTACTGCTCGTGGCAAATCTAATGGCCGCAAATTGTGCGGATGCTGTCGCAAATGAAGGTCTGCGGCAGCGCGATGAACCGGGCGCGCCGGGTTGCGAGACCGCCGTTGCTCAAGCCTGTTCCACCGTGGATTCGCAGAATGGTCCTTATGTCCGGCTCGGCCACATGGCGGAATACCAGAGGATCGGCGCCATCAGTCAGATATGCCCCGTCGAGAAAGATCATGTCGAAGTGCACGTGCTGCTGCGATCTGGGCTTATGCTCCTTCAACTGGAACCTGAACTACCGGGGGAATTCACATGCTTCGCAAGGCTGTTTTTATAGTAGCGATGGCGGCCGCCCAAATGGCCTGGGCAGCAGACCGGCCGATATCGACCGATGGCACGGACCCCAGGACCTGGGACCCGAAAACCGATGGCCCGATCGCTGCGCCGGGGAATCACAAGGTGGTGTTTGAGAACGAAACCGTCCGGGTGATTTCCGTCACGGTGCTGCCGGGCGAAACCGAACCCTTCCATGCGCACATGAGATGCGCCGTGCTGGTGTTCGATCGGCCCGTAAAAATAACCGACCGTCATCCTGAGGGACGGGTCGAGCAAAACCCTGTGCTATGGGGCGCCATCCCCTGGCTGGGCGACAAGGCGCCGAAGAACGCGCCCTTCGTCTGGCTGCAGCCGCCCGAAGCGACTCATTCAATTACAAATAACGACACTAAAGTGCTTCATCTCACACGCATCGAGATGAAAAAGGGCTGTGACGCGCCGCCCCCTTAGCATGCCGATCAACAGCACGATCTCAGTCGGAGAAATCATAGTCGGACCGCGCTAACGACATCATTGCAATCCCTGCCGGATCAGTTCCACGAACTGCCCGCCGTAGCGGGCCAGCTTCGCCTGACCGACGCCCACGATCGTGGAGAACTCCTGCAACGTTTTCGGCTGGCGCTGCGCCATGTCCCACAGGCTTGCATCGTTGAAGATGATGTATGGTGGCATGCCCGCCTCGTCGGCGAGCCGCTTTCGCAGCTTGCGCAGCGATTCAAACAGCGCGTTGCCGGAACTCGCCATCAGCGGCTTCGACCCCTTGCGGACCCGGGCGGGCTTGGCCGATTCGCCGACTCTGACCGTACGTTCGCCCTTCAACACCTGCCAGCCGGCATCGTTCAATGCCAGCACCGCATAGCCGTCCTGGGACTGCATCATCAAACCTTGATGCAGCAGTCCTCTCGCGATATCGCGCCATTCCTGCAAGCCCAGATGCTTGCCGATTCCGTAGACGCTCAACGATGCATGATCGCGAGTGAAAACCCTCTGCGTCTCGGCGCCGCGCAGGATCTCGATCACATACGCAACGCCGTACCGCTCGTTCCGGCGCGCGAGTCGCGCGACGCAGGACAGGAATTGCTTCGCTTCAGTCGTCCGGTCGATCGACGCGCGCGGCTCCAGGCAGTTGTCGCATGCATTGCAATTGCCGGAAAAGACTTCGCCGAAATATCGCAGCTGCACGGCCCGGCGGCATTCCGCGGATTCCGCGTAGTCCAATACCTGGCGCAACTGCTGGCGCGCGATGCGCTGTTCGTCGACCAGTGGCTCGAAACTCAGCGGATCGACTTTCTGGGAAATGATGTGTTCGGCAGTCCGGATGTCGCCCGCGCCGAAATACAGAATGCAACGCGCGGGTCCGCCGTCGCGCCCGGCGCGCCCGGATTCCTGGTAGTACCCTTCGAGCGTTTTCGGCAAATCATGGTGAACAACCCATCGCACGTCGGGCTTGTTGATGCCCATGCCAAACGCGATGGTGGCGACGATCACCTGGGCGTCGTCGCGAATGAACGCTTCCTGGTTGACACGACGCGTGTTTGCATCGAGGCCGGCGTGATACGGCAATGCCCGGATGCCGTCGCCTTGCAGCTGCCCGGCAAGCTCATCGACGCGCTTGCGCGAAAGACAGTAGATGATGCCTGCGCTGCCATCACGGCGCGCAAGCTCAACCAGTTCCGGGTAGGTCGCCCGCGTCTTCGGCCGAACGGCGTAGTACAGGTTGGGGCGATTGAAACTGGCGACATGGATGCGCGGCTCGCAAAGTTCGAGCTGCCGCACGATATCCTGCCTGACACGCTCAGTGGCGGTAGCCGTGAAGGCAGCGATCGGCACCTGGGGAAATTGCGTGCGCAGCCGATGCAACTGGCGATATTCCGGGCGGAAGTCGTGACCCCATTCCGAGACGCAATGAGCTTCATCGACGATCAGCGAAGAAATGCCGTGCGCGGCCTGGAGGCGCGGCAGCACATCGTCCAGGAACCCGGACTGCAGCAAACGTTCGGGGGCTGCGTACAGAAGCTTGATCTCGCCGCGTTCGAGCCGGGCCAGACGCCGCGACGCCTCAGCACGCTCGAGCGATGAGTTGAAGAAAGTTGCTTCGATGCCGTTGTCCTGCAGCAGCCGAACCTGGTCCTGCATCAGCGCGATCAGCGGCGATACCACGATGCATACACCGCTGCGGAGGAGTGCCGGCAGCTGAAAGCACAGCGACTTGCCGCCGCCGGTCGGCATGATCGCCAGCAAGTCGCGGCCGCGGAGGATATCGTGCACGACTTCCTGCTGCCCTGGACGAAAGGAATCAAAACCAAAGAATTGCTTGAGCGCAGCCGCGAGGGCAGTCGGCATGAGGTCGGCGGGAGGCGTGTCGTTCATTCGCCCAAGCATAAGCCCGCAGCTTCACGCCGCGCGCATTGCTCAGCTCTCCTTCGGTACGAATGAGCTGTGGAATCCGGGGGGAATCGAGCTTTGCACCACCGAAGAACCCAGCCAGGCTTCAGGCTCAATCATCGACATTCGAATCCTTACCGATCCGTTCGTCTCTGCCGTGCCAATTGGCGCGTAACCGTGAACCAAAGCCCAAAGGCTGCCCCCGCTCCCGCTCCGAATATCATTAAGGCCATTTCCAGCGCCGTTCCAAAATTCAATGTTCCGGCCTGTGTATTCAGCCATAAACCAACCACAAACACCGGTGACGCAAGAAGTGTCTCGACAAGAACTATGTGGCCGATCAAAGTCCCAGCCAGAAAATCCTTTATCTTCATTGACCGCATGCCTTAGGCGTTACGGTGTACCCCGCAACCGTGCCTGCTGCTCCGCCAGCACCGGCACCCGCGGTGGCTCCCGCGGATAGTAAGTTCAAACCCTGTTGCTCAGCCTGCTTCATCCGGTTTGTTTCTCGGAACGGGCCTTATGTCCGACCGCAGACTGCCGCCGGCGAGCGGTGGCGATCAACTGGAAGTAGCAGGGAATGCCTTCCCCCGATCGAATCCTCCCCCAGCGGCGGCCGATCAGCGCCGAGACAGGCAACTGGCAGTCTGTTCACTCCGGCCGTACGGCGACGATTTCCTGACCGTTGGCGTTCTGGATCACCAGCGGCACTGTGCCCTTGCCCTTGGCAGCGTTGCGCAGATCATCGATTGAAGTAATGCGATTGCCATTGGCGCGCAGGATCACATCGCCACTGCGGATGCCGGCGTCGGCGGCCGGGCCCTCGGCTTCCTGAACCACCACGTTGCCCTCGGTACGCAGCTGCTGCTTTTCCGCAGCAGTCAGTTCGCGCACCGACAGCCCAAGCTTTTCAATCGAGGTTGCCGGACCCGCCCCACCGCGCTCCGGCGCACCGCCAGCGCGGGCGGTGCGTATGGCTTCGGCCGGCAGCTCATCGACGGTGACGCTGATGTTGCGCGCACCCTTGCCACGCCACACTTCCAGCTGGGCAGTGGTGCCAGGCTTGATGGCGGCAATCATCGGCGGCAGCTCACCGCTGGTTTCGACCCCACGGCTGTTGACGCGCAGGATGATGTCCTCGCTGCGCAGGCCGGCTTTGGCGGCCGGGCCACCCTCAGTGACGCTGGTCACCAGCGCGCCGCGCGGCCGGTCCAGTCCATAACCATCGGCCAGCGCCGCAGTCACCGGCTGAATGCTGACGCCAATGCGACCGCGGGTCACGCGGCCGGTCTTCACCAGCTGCTCGCGCACATTGTTGGCAATGTCGATCGGAATCGCGAACGACAGACCGGCGAAGCTGCCGGTGTTGCTGTAGATCTGCGAATTGATGCCCACCACTTCACCGCTGAGATTGAACAGCGGACCACCGGAATTGCCCGGATTCACCGCCACGTCGCTCTGGATGAAATTGACGTAGTTGGTGGGCCCCTCGCCCGGCACCTGGCGCGAGGTGGCGCTGACGATGCCGGCAGTGACGCTGTTCTGGAAACCAAACGGCGAACCGATGGCCACCACCCACTCGCCCACGCGCAGTCGCGACGGATCGCCGATGCGCACCGTGGGCAGACTACGGCCATCTATCTTCAGCACCGCGACATCGGAACCTTCGTCTGCGCCTACCACCTTGGCGGAATATTCGCGCCGGTCGGTCAGCGTGACGGTGATGCTGGTGGCGCCCTCGACCACATGCGCATTGGTCAGCACATAGCCATCGTTGGTCAGAATGAAGCCCGAACCCTGACCTTCACGCGGCTGCTGCGGCATGCGCGGCTGAATGCCGAATTTACGGAAAAATTCACCGAAGGCATCGTCATCGCCAAACGGATTGGCCTGGGCGCCATCGCCACGGCCGCGCGCCGGCGCGCGCTCGGCCACCTTGACGTTGACCACCGCCGGGCCGACGGCATCGACCAATGCCGTGAAATCAGGCAGACCGCGTACCAGCGGCGGCGGCGAAACGGCAGCCGGCGGCGCCGGCGCAGTGGCCGCCGCCGCGGAGGAACTCTGCTGCGTGCAGGCAGCAAACAGCGATACGAATGCGATCACGCTCAGAACGCGCGAGCCGAAGCCCTGGTGCGACATATTTTTCCTGCTCCTGATCAACCAATACCTGAACATTGTCTCTCAAGTCCGCCGGCGGCGAAGGGCAGCGAAGACCGCAAAAAGGGCCGCTGCCATGGCCAGAAGTACTACGGGCCAATTGCCAATCCTGGCGTAGGGGGTCAGACCCGTGCGCGGCTCGACGGTTCCGCGCAGCACGCTGGCCCGGTACTCGGAGGCCTGCTGCAGCACCTCGCCGCGCGGCCCGACGATGGCCGAAACGCCGTCATTGGCCGCCCGCAGCAGGTAACGCTGCGCCTCGATGGCGCGCAGCCGGCTGATCTGGAAGTGCTGGTAACGGGCCGGCGAGTGGCCGAACCAGGCGTCATTGGTGACATTGGCCAGCACCTCGGCCTCGCGCAATACGGCCAGCTGTGCGCTGCCGAAAGCATCTTCGTAGCAGATGGTGGGCGCCAGCTTCAGCCCGCCGGCCTGCAGCGCCGGCTGCCTGTCGGTACCGGCCGTGAAATCCGCGTAGGGGAGCGAGAGCAGTCGCAGCCAGCTGCGCACGCGGTCGGGCACCGGGAAGTACTCGCCGAAGGGCACCAGGTGACGCTTGTCGTAGAAGGACAGCGGCGCGGTCAGCGCCATCATCGAGTTGTAGTAGTCCTGCCCATTGTCGGCCACGCGCATGGCGCCCATCACCACATCCGAACCGGCGCGCTCCGAACGGGCATAGATGTCGCGCAGAAAATCGACCATTTCATTGGCCAGCTGGGGCACTGCCGATTCAGGCCACAACACCAGCCGCGCGCCGAGGGCCTGGTCATTCAGCTGCCGGTACAGCACCCGCGTCGGTTCGAGGTTGCGTTCGATCCATTTCTGATCCTGCGGAATGGCGCCCTGCACGATGGCCACGGTGACAGGTGCCCCGCTGCCCCGGGTCCATTCGATGCGCTGCAGACCCAGCGCGCCCAGCCAGGGCAACACCAGCACGGCGGCGGCGAGCACGCGTCGCCAGCCCTGCCCGCACCACAGCGTCAGCAGCGCGCCGCCCATCAGCAACAGCAGTGCCGAAACGCCATAGACGCCCAGCACCGGAGCCCAGGCCGCGAGCCAGGTATCGGCTTGCGAATAGCCCAGCGACAGCCACGGAAACCCGGACAGGAACCAGCCGCGCCACCATTCAATCAGCAACCATGCGCCCGGCAGGCCCAGCAGCCAGCGCAACGCGCCCTGCGCGGGCAGCCAGCGCGCCACCAGCCAGCCCAGCAGTGCGTAGTAGCAGGCCATCACCGCCACCAGCGCCAGCATCAGCGGTACGGCTATCCACAGCGGCGCCTGACCGATGGTGTGCAGGCTGATGTACAGCCACCAGGTGCCGGCGGCGAAAGTGCCGGCACCGAACCAGAACCCGCTGTGGACCGCCGTGCGTGGCGAAGCATCCTCCCACAGGGCCATCATCAGGGCCGGACAGAGCACGGCCAGCGGCCACAGATTGAAAGGCGCGAAGGCGAAGGTCAGCAGTACACCGGCGCCTGCTGCGCCGGCATGGCGCCAGGCCTGCGGCCAGCCGGACAGCGCCAGTGCCTGCATCAAGCCTCTTCGGCCGGCTTCGGATCGGGCCGGGTGACGCGCAGGCTTTCCAGACGCCGCCGGTCGGTGCGCAAGACGCGGAACTCCCAGCCCTCGATGGTCACTGTCTCACCGCGCCGTGGCACACGCCCGAACTGCTGCATCACCAGACCGGCCACCGTCTCGAATTCGCTGTCGGACAGCTGCGTGGCGAAATGCTCGTTGAACTCTTCGATGCGCGTGCCGCCACGCACCGTGTACTGCTGGTCGGCTTCCTGGCGGATGTTCTGGTCGTCCTCCACGTCGAACTCATCGTCGATGTCGCCGATGATCTGCTCGATGACATCCTCGATGGTGACGAGGCCGGCCACACCGCCGTATTCATCGACCACCAGCGCCATGTGATTGCGGTTCACGCGGAATTCCTGCAGCAGCACATTGAGGCGCTTGGCTTCGGGCACGAACACCGCGGGACGCAGGTACTCGCGCATGTCGAAGCGCGCCACGCCATTGCCCGAGGCGCGCAGCAGATCCTTGGCCAGCAGGATGCCCACCACGTCGTCGCGGTCACCATCCACCACCGGAAAACGCGAATGCCCCGACTCGATGGCCGCCGCCATGATGCCGGTCAACGCATCCTCGCGCCGCAGGCAGACCATCTCCGCGCGCGGCACCATGATGTCGCGCACCTGCATCTCGGCCACTGCCAGCGCGCCCTCCAGCATGGCGAAGGCATCGGCGTCCAGCACGCCGCGCTTGTTGGCC
>JAIBJM010000089.1 GCA_020029535.1 Gammaproteobacteria bacterium
TTCGACGTCATCGTCATCGGCGGCGGCCATGCCGGCACCGAAGCCGCGCTGGCCGCGGCCCGCGCCGGCGCGCGCACGCTGCTGCTGACGCAGAGCATCGAACAGCTGGGCGCCATGAGTTGCAACCCGGCCATCGGCGGCATCGGCAAGGGTCATCTGGTGCGCGAGATCGATGCCATGGGCGGAGCGATGGCGCGCGCCACCGACCGCGCCGGCATCCAGTTCCGCACGCTGAATGCCAGCAAGGGTCCGGCGGTGCGCGCCACGCGCGCGCAGGCCGACCGGCGCCTGTACAAGCAGGCCATCCGTTCGCTGCTGGAGAACCAGCCCAACCTGACCCTGTTCCAGCAGGAGGCCGCGGACCTGGTGATCGAGAACGACTGCGTGCGCGGCGTGGTCACCGTCACCGGCATCGTGTTCGAAGCGCCGTCGGTGGTGCTCACCGTGGGCACCTTCTTGGCCGGCCGCATCCACGTCGGGCTTACCAATTACGCCGGTGGTCGTGCCGGCGATCCGCCCTCGAACAGGCTGGCCGAAAAACTGCGCGAGCGCATGCCGCGCACGGGCCGGCTGAAGACCGGTACGCCGCCGCGCATCGATGGTCGCAGCATCGATTTTTCGCAGCTGGAACCGCAGTTCAGTGATGACCCGGTGCCGGTGTTTTCGTTGCTCGGGCGGAACAATGAGCATCCAAGACAGGTTCCCTGTCACATTACGCACACCAATGAACGCACGCACGCGGTGATCCGCGCGGCCTTCGATCGCTCGCCGATGTTCACCGGAAAGATAGAGGGTGTGGGCCCTCGCTACTGCCCGTCGGTGGAGGACAAGGTCAACCGCTTCGCCGATAAAACCTCGCACCAGATCTTCATCGAACCCGAGGGTCTGGATACCCACGAGATCTACCCGAACGGCATCTCCACCAGCCTGCCCTTCGACGTGCAGGTCGAGTTCGTGCGCAGCATCCGCGGCTTCGAGCAGGCGCATATCACACGGCCCGGTTATGCCATCGAGTACGACTATTTCGATCCGCGCGACCTGAAGGGTTCGCTCGAGACCAAGGCCGTGAGCGGACTGTTCTTCGCCGGCCAGATCAATGGCACCACCGGTTACGAAGAAGCGGCGGCGCAGGGGCTGGTGGCCGGCATCAATGCCGCACTCCAGCAGCGCGGTTGCGAACCCTGGCTGCCCCGCCGCAGCGAGGCGTATGTCGGCGTGCTGATCGATGACCTGGTGACGCGCGGTACCACCGAGCCCTACCGCATGTTCACCAGCCGCGCCGAGCACCGGCTGCTGCTGCGCGAGGACAACGCCGATGCGCGGCTGACGCCGATTGGCCGCGAGCTGGGATTGGTGGATGACGAACGCTGGGCCTTCTTCGAGACCAAGCAGCGTGCGGTGCAGGCCGAGGCCGCGCGGCTCGACGGCACGCGGCTGCATCCCGAAAACGTCAGCGCCGAGTGGAGCCAGCGCGTGCTGGGCCAGCCGCTGACCCGCGACGTGACGGCGATGGAATTGCTGCGCCGTCCCGAGGTGGGCTACGCCCAGCTGCTGGAGCTGATTGGCTCATCGCCAGCGACCGATCTCGATGAGCGCCTGCCACCGCAGATCGCGCTGGACCTGGAAGTGCGTGCCTCCTACACCGGTTATATCGAACGCGCCGAGCAGGAAATCGAGCGCACGCGCCGCAATGAGGACACGGCGCTGCCGACCGATCTGGACTATCGGGCGCTGGCCGGACTGTCCAACGAGATCCGGCAGAAGCTCGGCGAAATCCGGCCTGCGACCCTGGGCCAGGCGGCGCGCGTGCCCGGCGTGACGCCAGCGGCGGTATCCATCCTGCTGGTGCATTTGAAGAAACGGGCCCGCGTGGCCTGAGCGGGGCGACCGGGACCGGCCCGCCGGCTTCCGTGCTATGTTCAGGCCACTCGTGCCGCCAAACATAGGGGGATCCGCGCATGTTCGATCTGGGTATAGGCACGCTGCCCATCATCATCCTGATCGCGCTGGTGATCATCGCCGCCAAGGCCTGGCTCACCGTGCCGCAGGGCTACGAATACACGCTGGAACGCTTCGGCCGTTACAAGAAGACGCTGGAGCCCGGCTTCCACCTGATCATGCCGTTCTTCGAAAGCGTCGGCCGGCGCATGAACATGATGGAGCAGGTGCTGGACGTCCCGCGCCAGGAAGTGATCACCAAGGACAACGCCATGGTGGGCGTGGATGCCGTGGTGTTCTACCAGGTGATGGACGCGGCCAAGGCGGCCTATGAAGTCGACAACCTGCGACTGGCGGTGGTGAACCTCACCATGACCAACATCCGCACCGTGGTCGGCGCCATGGATCTGGACGAGACGCTCTCCAAGCGCGATGAGATCAATCACCGGCTGCTGCGGGTCGTGGATGAAGCCACGATTCCCTGGGGCATGAAGGTCACGCGCATCGAGATCAAGGACATCCAGCCACCGCAGGATCTGATCGATTCGATGGGCCGGCAGATGAAGGCCGAGCGCGATAAGCGCGCCAACATTCTCGAAGCCGAAGGTTTCCGGCAGGCTGCGATCCTCAAGGCCGAAGGCGAAAAGCAGGCCGCGGTGCTGCAGGCCGAGGGCGCCAAGGAAGCCGCCTTCCGCAACGCCGAGGCGCGCGAGCGTCTGGCCGAAGCCGAAGCGCGCGCCACGCAGGTGGTGTCGCAGGCCATTGCGCAGGGCAATGTGCAAGCCATCAACTATTTCGTGGCACAGAAGTATGTCGAGGCGCTGAAGGACTTCGCGCACTCGCCCAACCAGAAGATCTTTTTCATGCCGGTCGAAGCCTCGGGCATTCTCGCCTCCCTCGGCGGGATCGCGGAATTGGCCAAGGACTCCTTCGGCAAGCAGGTCGAACGCCGGTGATGGAGTTTGCGATGAACCTGCAGTGGTGGCATTGGTGGATTGCGGCCGCGGCGCTTGGCGCGGCCGAGACGCTGTTGCCAGGCGCAGTGGCCATCTGGTTCGCCGCCGCCGCTGCGGTAGTGGGCTCGCTGTTGCTGCTGGTGCCGATTCCGTGGCAGCTGCAGCTGGTGCTGTTCGGTGTGCTGGGTTTTGCGGCGTTGTATGTCTGGCGGCGCTTCAAGGGCTCGCATCCGGAAACCTCTGATCAGCCGCATCTGAATCAGCGTTCGGCCCAGTACGTCGGCCAGATCTGCGAACTGGTCGAGCCGATCACGCGCGGCTACGGCAAGGCGCGCGTCGGCGACGGCGTCTGGAAGGTGCGCGGACCGGATCTGCCGGCCGGCGCCCGGGTCAGGGTCACGGCTGCCGAGGGAGCGTTGCTGGTCGTCGAGGCGGCCTGAAGGGGGTGTGCGATGGCTACTGCAGCACAGCTGCTGACGCGGAAGAATCCCGCCATCTACTCGATCGAGCCTGAAGGTCCGGTGCTGGAGGCCATTCAGCTGATGGCCGAACACGGCATCGGTGCGCTGCTGGTGATGAAGGGCACCGAGCTGACCGGCATCGTTTCCGAGCGCGATTACGCGCGCAAGGTGATCCTCAAAGGCCGCTCAGACAGCGAAACTCCGGTGTGGCAGATCATGTCTTCGCCGGTGCTGACGGTGACGCCCACGCACACCGTCGATCAATGCATGCAGCTGATGACCGACCGCCGTGTGCGGCATCTGCCGGTGCTGGATGACGGGCGCGTTGTCGGTGTGCTGTCCATCGGTGATCTGGTGCGCGCGGTGTTGCAGGAACAGCAGCGGACCATCGAGGAGCTGCAGCAGTACATTCACAGCTGAGCCGGCGTAGCGCGGCGCACACAGTTCAGTTCGGATGGCCTCGTGGCGCACCAGCAGCCCCTTTCCGATCAGGTATTCACCGGAAGACAGACCTGAATAGACCGGATTAGTGTGAACTCCCGGACCGCTGTTTCACTCTGCTGTGTTCGTGGGGTCAGCCAGGCGGCGTCAGTCAGTGATAGTGCTCGCTCGGCTTCACCTTGCCGCGAAACGTCCAGTAGATGAAGCCGGTGTACAGCAGGATGATGGGCAGCAGCAGGCACACGCCGATCAGCACGAACACCTGCGATGAGGGCGCTGCGGCGGCCTGCCAGATATCGATGCTGGGCGGCACCAGCCAGGGCGCGTTGGAAATCAGCAGGCCGACGTAGGCCAGCAGGAACAATCCCACCGCGGAAAGGAAGGGCTGTGCGTCGTGCTGGCGGCGCAGGCCATGCCAGCAGGACCAGGCCAGCAGCGCGGTGGCCAGTGGCACCGGCAGCAGCCAGTAGAACTGCGGCAGGCTGAACCAGCGCTCGGCGATGCGGGGAATGGCCAGCGGGGTCCAGATGCTGACCAGTGCAATCAGCACCAGCACCGCGGGCAGCAATCGGCGTGCGAACGCATGCGCACGCTGCTGCAGATCGTTTTCGGTCTTCATCACCAGCCAGCTGGCGCCGAGCAAGGCGTAGCCGACCACCAGCGCGAGGCCGCAGCACAGGCTGAAGGGATTCAGCCAGCTGAAGGAATTGCCGGCGAACTGGCCGTTCTCCACCGGTATGCCCGACAGCAGTCCACCCAGCACCACGCCCTGCGCGAAGGCGGCGACGATGGAGCCGGCGGCGAAGGCGATGTCCCATTTGCGATGCGCGGGTTTGGCCACCCAGCGGAACTCGAACGCCACGCCGCGGAACACCAGTGCCAGCAGCATGACGATGATGGGCAGGTACAGCGCCGGCATGATCACCGCGTAGGCCTTGGGGAAGGCCACCCACAGTCCGCCGCCGCCCAGCACCAGCCAGGTCTCGTTGCCGTCCCAGAACGGCGCCACCGAGTTCATCATCTGGTCGCGATGCGTTTCCTGTTTGAACCACGGAAACAGGATCCCGATGCCGAGATCGAAACCATCCAGCACCACGTACAGCGCCACGGCCACGCCCAGCAGCAGGGCCCAGATCACTGGCAGCGTGAAATTGAGGTCACTCATGAGCAGCCTCCTGCGCAGCGCCGAGCGGACGATTCGGCAGTGCGCTCGGTGGTGTGGCCACTGCGCTGCCTTTGGGGCCTTTCTTCACCAGCTGATGGATGTAGTAGATGCCGATGCCGAACACCACGAGGTACACCAGCACGAACAGCAGCAGCGAGGTCAGGACGGCGCCGGCGCTGACCGGCGAGCTGCCTTCGGCGGTGCGCATCAGGCCCTGCACCAGCCAGGGCTGGCGGCCGCTTTCGGTGACGATCCAGCCGCACAGGATGGCAATGAAGCCCAGTGGCCAGGCGCGCGCGGCGAGTTTCAGGAAGCGCGGCGAGGTTTCAAGTTTGCCGCGCCACCACAGCACACAGCCGGTGATGCCCAGCGCGATCAGCAGTACGCCAATGCCCACCATGATGCGGAAGGCGAAGAAGACGCGCGCCACCGGTGGACGATCCTCGGGCGCAAACTGTTTCAGCCCCGGAAAGCGGCCGTTGATGTCATGCGTCAGCAGCAGGCTGGCGCCATTGGGGATGGCGATCTCGGCGCGATTCTTCTCGGCCTGCATGTCGGGCCAGGCGAACAGCACCAGATCGCCGGGTTCGCTCTGGTCCCAGTGCGCTTCGATGGCGGCCACTTTGGCCGGCTGATGCTCGGCGCTGTTCAGGCCGTGCTGATCGCCAATGAACAGCTGCGCCAGTCCCAGCACCGCCACGGCGCCCAGGCCCATGCGCAGCATCACCTGCGCCGCGGGAGCAAAGCGCCGCTCGATCACGTAGCGCGCGCCCACCGCGGCCACCACTACGGCGGTGGTCAGATAGGCGGCCACCACCATGTGCAGCAGCCGGTATGGAAAGCTGGGATTGAAGATGATCTGGAACCAGCTGACCGGAAATGCAATGCCATCGCGCATCTCATGGCCCTGCGGCGTATGCATCCAGCTGCTGGCCGACAGGATCCAGAACGCCGAGGTGCAGGTACCGATGGCCACGATAATGGCCGAGGCGGTGCGCAGCCAGGTGGGTACGCGCTGCGCGCCAAACAGCAGGATGCCGAGAAAGGTGGCTTCGAGGAAAAAGGCCGTCAGCACCTCATAGCCGATCAGCGGACCGATGACATTGCCGGTGACTTCGGAGAAGCGGCTCCAGTTGGTGCCGAACTGGTACGACAACACCAGTCCCGACACCACGCCCATGGCGAAGGACACTGCGAAGATCTTGATCCAGAACTGCGCCAGCTCGTGATAGATGGCTTTGCCGGTGACCTGCGCGCGCACCAGCAGCGTGGCGATGAAGGCCGACAGGCCGATGGTGAAGGCCGGGAAGATGATGTGGACGCTGACCGTGAAGAAGAACTGAAACCTTGCCAGGTCGAGCGCTTCCATATGGCCTCCACTACTTGCGCCAGAATGCCGGGGTGAACAATACCAGCAGCGTGAAAATCTCGATGCGGCCGAGGAACATGGCCAGCGTGCAGATCCAGGTCTGCAGGTCGCTCAGCGCCGCATAGTTGGTTGCAGGACCCACGACGCCGAGACCCGGGCCGGCGTTGTTGATGCTGGCAATGACGGCGGTCAGCGAGGACGTGAAATCCAGACCCGAGATCAGCAGAGCCAGCGTCAATACGACAATGGTCATGAAGTACAGGAAAATGAAGGCCAGCACCGAATAGACCACGCGGTTCGGTACCACCAGGCTGGCAATCTTCAGCGGCGCCACCGCCTGCGGGTGCACCAACGTGAACATCTCGCGCAGCGACTGCTTGGCCAGCACCAGCGTACGGAACATCTTGATGCCGCCACCGGTGGAACCGGTGCTGCAGGTGATGCAGCTCAGAAACAGCAGCCACATCGGCGCGAACAGTGGCCAGGCGCCGAAGTCGTCGCTGACGAAGCCGGTAGTGGTGGCCATGGTGACGACGGCGAAGGCGCCATGCCGCAGCGCTTCGAGGCCATCGCGATGGGTATCGGTCAGGCGCAGATACAGCGAGATGCCGACGATGCTGACCAGGATCAGCGTCCAGGTCAGCCGGGCCTCGGGGTCGCGCTTGTACACCGACAGGTTGCCGCGACGCAGTGCCAGGAAGTGCGTGGCGAAGTTGATGCAGGCCAGCATCATGAAGATCATCAGCACGAACTCGATCTGCGGCGAATTGAAGAACGCGATGCTGTTGTCATGCGTGGAGAAACCGCCCAGCGCCATCACCGAGAAGGCGTGGCAGATGGCATCGAACAGCGTCATGCCGGCGGCCCACAGCGAGGCGACACAGGCCGCGGTCATTCCCGCATACACCAGCCACAGCAGCTTCGCGGTTTCGGTGATGCGTGGCGTCAGCTTGGAATCCTTGACCGGCCCCGGCGTCTCGGCGCGATACATCTGCATGCCACCGACACCCAGCAGCGGCAGGATGGCCACTGCCAGCACGATGATGCCCATGCCGCCCAGCCAGTGCAGCGCATGGCGCCACAGGTTGACCGAATTTGGCAGCTCGCTGAGCCCGGCCAGCACCGTCGAGCCGGTGGTCGACAGGCCCGACATGGTTTCGAAGAAGGCGTCGGTGAAGGACAGCCCGCGGATTTCGTACATCAGCGGGATCGTTGCCACTGCGGCCACCGACAGCCAGCTCAGTGTCACCAGCAGGTAGCCGTCGCGTTGCTTGAGTTCGGTGCGATGCCGGTGCGTGATTATCCGCAGCAGCAGACCGATTCCCGCGGTGGCGAAGCCGCCGATCACGAAGGCGCGTACTTCGGGCTCACGGTAGATCAGCGCGGTCAGCAGCGGCAACAGGAAATACAGCGCGAACAGCATCAGCAGCGAGCCCAGGACATTCAGTACCGCGAGCAGCGAGCGCATCTGGGCTGTTACTTCAGCTGGCAGCCTGGAACAGCCGCTCGACGGCTTCGACGTGACGCTTGTCGGTGACGAACAGGATCACATGATCCTCGGCTGCGATGACGGTGTCGCGATGCGCCATGATGACCTGCTCGCCGCGGGCCAGCGCGATGATGCTGGCGCCCTCGGGCAGCTTCACCTCCTGCACGCGCCGGCCGACCAGCTGCGAGCCGCCTTCGGAGCCATGCACCACGGCCTCGATGGCCTCGGCCGCGCCGCGCCGCAGTGAATACACGCGCACCACGTCACCGCGGCGCACATGCGCCAGCAACGCGCCGATGGTGATGTTCTGCGGCGAGATCACGATGTCGATGCCGCGGTTCTCCATCAGGTCGCCGTAGGTGGGCCGGTTGATCAGCGCCATCACACGCCGCGCACCCAGCCGCTTGGCCAGCATGGCCGACATGATGTTGGCTTCTTCGGAATTGGTCAGCGCGGCGAACACGTCGGCGCTGTCGATGTTCTCCTCGACCAGCAATTCCTCGTCGGCGGCATCGCCATGCAGCACGATGGTATTCTCGAGCCGCTCGGACACCTGGCGCGCGCGCTGCGCATCGCGTTCGATCAGCTTGACCTGGTTGGTCTTCTCCAGCGTCTGCGCCAGCCGGAAGCCGATGTTGCCGCCGCCGGCGATCACCAGGCGGCGTACCGGATCTTCGCGCCGGCGCAGTTCGGCCAGCACCTTGCGCAGGTCATCGGCCGCCGCGACGAAGAACACTTCGTCGTTCTCCTGGATGATCACGTCGGCTTCGGGCTGCACCAGCCGCTCGTCGCGATAGATGGCGGCCACGCGCGCATCGATGTCCGGCAGATGCTCGCGCAGCGTGCGCAGCTTCTTGCCTACCAGCAGACCTTCGCGGCGCGCACGCACGCCCACCAGCTGTATGCGGCCGTCGGCGAAGTCCAGCACCTGCAGCGCGCCGGGAAAGGACAGCAGCCGCGCAATGTATTCGGTGACCAGCTGTTCGGGGCTGATCCACACGTCGACGGCCAGCGCGCCTTCGTCGAACAGTCGCGTCTGGCTGGTGTATTCGGCGGCGCGGATGCGCGCGATGCGCATCGGCGTGCGGTACAGCGCATGCGCGATCTCGCAGGCCACGATGTTCACTTCGTCGCTGCTGGTCAGCGCGATCATGATGTCGGTGTCGGCGATGCCGGCGGCCTCCAGCACCGACGGATAGGAGGCGCTGCCGGCCACCACGCGGATATCCAGGCGATCCTGCAGGTCGCGCAGCACATCTTCGCGGGAATCTACGACGGTGACATCGTTGGCCGGCTCGCGCGACAGGTGGTGAGCGGCGGTGCGACCGACCTGCCCGGCGCCGAGGATCAGGATTTTCATTGCTGCACCACTTCCAGGTTAGCGTAGCTGAGCATCAGCCACTTGGCACCCTGGCGCTCGAAATTGACATGCACGCGCGCATGGGGGCCCTGTCCCTCGAGGTTGAGCACCACGCCCTCGCCGAACTTGCCATGCCGCACGCGTGTTCCCAGCCGCATGCCGCTGGTGGGCGCCTCGGCGGGTCGGCGCCACTCGCCCTCACGCGAAGGCGCGATGAATGTCGTCGTCTTCGGTACGACATGACGGATGCGTGGCCGCACCTCTTCCACCAGTTCGGACGGCAGTTCCTGGATGAAACGCGACGGCGCGTTGTAGCTGTCGACGCCATGCAGCCGGCGCTGCTCGGCGTAAGTCAGGTACAGCTGTTTCATCGCGCGCGTGATGCCCACATAGCACAGCCGCCGCTCTTCCTCGACGCCGTCCAGGTCGTTCAGCGAGCGCTGGTGCGGGAACAGTCCGTCTTCCATGCCAGCGAGAAACACCAGCGGAAACTCCAGACCCTTGGCGGTGTGCAGCGTCATCATCTGCACGCAGTCGTCGCCTTCACCACCCTGCGACTCGCCGGATTCCAGCGCGGCATGCGCGAGGAAGCTCTGCAGTGGCGGCAGTTCGCCGTCCTCGGGCTCATAGCCGCGCGCGGCGCTGACCAGTTCCTCGAGGTTTTCGACGCGTGCCTCGCCACGATCGGCCTTGTCCTTGCGGAAGTGCTCGATCAGGCCGCTGTTGTTGATCACATGATCGACCTGCTCATGCAGCGGCATGCCGTCGATGTCGCGGCCCAGCCGCTCGATCAGCTGCAGGAAGCCGTGCAGCGCCACGGCGCTGCGGCCGGCCGAGCCATCGCCGATGGCCGCACCGGCGGTGCGCCACAGCGTGGTGCCGGCACCGCGCGCCGCATCGCGCAGCACGTCAATGGTGCGGGCGCCGATGCCGCGCGTGGGCAGATTGACGATGCGCTCGAACGAAGCATCGTCGTCGCGGTTGGCGATCAGCCGCAGATAGGCCAGCGCGTCCTTGATCTCGGCGCGCTCGAAGAAGCGCAGGCCGCCGTAGACGCGATAGGGAATGCGGTGCTGGATCAGCACCTCTTCGAACACGCGCGACTGC
>JAIBJM010000090.1 GCA_020029535.1 Gammaproteobacteria bacterium
GACCGCAGACCGCGAAATTCGCGGCCCGGTCGTCGATTACTACTTCGACAACCTGCTGCCCGACAATCCGGATATCCGGCGACGCATTCGCGACCGGTTTCAAACCCGCTCCGTAGACGCATTCGATTTGCTCGAAGCTGTGGGCAGGGACTGTGTCGGCGCCGTACAACTGCTCCCGCCCGGCATGCAACCCGGGCATTGGAATCGGGTCGATGCCACACCACTGACGAACAAACAGGTTGAACAAGCTCTGAGGAACGTCGCCGCGCCGCCGGCCCCTGGTCACCGGGCCGGCACAGAGGATGACTTTCGTATTTCGATTGCCGGCGCGCAGGAAAAAACGGCCCTCCTGCAGATGGGGGGTGCCTGGCACCGTCCGCAGGGAGCAACGCCCACGACACATATCCTGAAGCTGCCATTGGGCATCATCGGCAACTTCCGCGGCGACTTCTCGCATTCCCTGGAGAATGAATGGCTGTGCGCGCAGTTATTGCATCAGTTGGGCATCCCCGTTGCGGACACCAGCATCGCCACCTTCGGCACTCAAAAAGCCCTGGTCGTCGAGCGCTTCGACCGACGCTGGGTTGGCACCAAGAACGCATGGATTGCGCGGCTGCCGCAGGAGGATTTTTGCCAGGCGACGGGTCGTGCGCCAACACACAGATACGAGAGTGATGGCGGTCCGTCGATAAAGGAGATTCTGGACATTCTCAGTGCCAGCGCCTCTGCAGAGGTCGACCGTGCGACATTCGTACTTGCTCAGCTCGCCTTCTGGTTGCTTGCCGCTACCGACGGCCACGGCAAGAACTTCTCGATTCACCTGCTGCCGGACGGGGCATTCACGCTGACGCCGCTGTACGACGTTCTTTCCGCCTGGCCAGTGATCGGGCGCGGCGCCAACCAGCTCCAACTACAGGACGCGAAGCTGGCCATGGCGGTGACAGGCCAAAGTCGTCATTACAGACTGGTGGAGATACAAGCCCGTCACTGGCACAACCTTGCCTTGCGTGTCAGCGGCTCCGGTCTCTGGAGCCACATGCAACGTCTTGTGGAGTCAATACCGGAGGCTCTCGACAAGGTCGCGTCCCGGCTGCCTCGCGACTTTCCCGATGCGGTGATATCGAAGATCAGGACGGGAATGCTCAGTCAGGCCAGAAAGTTTCTCGCCGCGATGCCTGCTACTTGAATGCAACCGTCGGATAGACGTCGCCAGCAATTTCGTCGCGCAACCCGTCTCCAGATGCGGCCACTGCGAGGCTGTTGACTGGCGCGTCAGCCGGTGGCTCGGCATGTGGCTGGGCTGCCGCCGCCGCGGGATCAGCGGCAATTGCGCCGACCACCGGATACACATCGCCTGCGATTGCATCGCGCTCATCCCCGATGCCCGGCAACAGCCGCGCAGTTTCGGTAGCGCTGATGACTGGCGCGGGCGCAGCTGCATTGCTCGTCGCAGCGGTAAGTGACGGCGCCGCCGATGGCGCAGCTGCCAGGGTCAGCTGCGGGGCAGCATCGCGCACAACCTGATCCGGCTGCCGCAGCCACCATGTCGCTGTCAGCGCAGCCGCAAAGATGCCGCTGTAGATCAGCCCGATGCGCATGTCGTCAATGAGTATGAGCCACGGCGCTGTGCTTCTGTACCTTCTGCACGAACGGGTCGTACTCCATGTCGCCGAGGTCGATATGGTCGATGAACTGATAGTTGCCAGCCGGCGTTGGCTGCCATGGCGCCTGCGACAGCGGGTGCAGCGCCAGCAACTCGATACGCTCGACGGTGCCTGCCTCACGTCGCTCGATGAGCGCCGGTATCAGTGTGTCGGCACGCAACTGCACGCGCCAGTTCACGCCATACACCCCGCCCTCGTAGTGGCGCAGCGTGTGACCGCCTTCCTTGTGCGTACCGCGATCGTGCAGTGCGCCCAACAGCCGCGGATCGATCAGCAGCGCCTGCTGCGTCCAGTACGATGTCCTGCCGGCGACTGGCGCGTCGTCAAGCTGCGTCTCGATGCCGCGCCGCTCCTCGTGAAACAGCTGGCGGTGGAAAACGACCGAGCCGTCGCGCTGCCGCTCACTGCCGGTATGCTGTGCAGGGTACTCCGTCACAAGGTGCCGCTCATCGCGCCAGAAGCGCCACTCGACGGACTGCTCGACTCCGTCCCTGATGACGATGGTGCGGTACTGGGCCGCAATAGCCGGCAGCGGCCCTGTGAAGTCCAGGGCCGCTGCCGGTGTTCCATCGCGTTGCGCACAACCCGCCAGTGCCAGCACGCAGGCGGCCAGCAGGCCTTGCCACGCACTCCGCATCACATGCCCAGCGCGTCTGCCATTACGTGATAGATCACGTTCTGCTCCAGCGTGCCGCGGAACAGGTAGGCGCGCGGGCCTTCGGCGTAGATCGCAACCTCCTCGCCCGCGTGCGTCTCCGACGCCATCGGTACCGTGGCTTCCTGCAGATAGACCGGGTCCGACGTATTGACGCCCGACAGGTCGGGTCGCGGCGCGGTGCCGACATAGACCGCCGGTAGCGTGCCTTCGGTGGCCGGATTGAAGACCTTGCGGATACCGGCGCCCGTGAGATCGCGCGTGAAGCCGGGACCGTTCGCGTAGCTCAGCGTCGTGTACGGCAGGTTCAGCGAATCTTTCTGGTTCACGCCATTGACCGCGGCCTTGCCGAGAATATCGTTGCCGCGCGAGGGGTAGCCGGCCAACGTCATCACGTGGCTGTGATCGGCGGTGACGATGATCAGCGTGTCCTCGTCGTCGGTCAGACGCTTCGCAGCCTCGACCGCTTCGGCCAGCGCGATGGTGTCGGTCAGCGCACGGTGGGCATTGCCCGCGTGGTGGCCATGATCGATACGCCCGGCTTCGACCATCAGGTAGAAGCCCCGACGGTTCTTCTTGAGCACCTTGATCGCCTTCTCGGTCATTTCGGCCAGCGACGGCTCGCCGCCGGCATCGAGTGCCCGATCAGTCTCGTAACGCATGTGTGAACGCTCGAAAAGGCCGAGCAGGTGATCGGTGGTTACCGGGTTGACGGCATCGAACTGCGCCTTGTTCCAGACGTAGGCCGCATTCGGGAAATTCGCGGTCCACTCGGCGGTCAGGTTGCGGCCATCGGTGCGCCGCCCGGTCTGCGTGGCGTATTCGGGGTCAGGGAAGTTCGCCAGATCCTTCGGCATGAAGTAGCTGCGACCGCCGCCGAGCGCAACTTCGAGACCGTTGCCGTAGGGGAACTCGATCAGCTGCCGGGCAATGTCCTTGACGGTCGCGCCGACTGGCAGTCCGGCGTTGTCTTCCCAGTCGCGGTTCGAGATGTGCGCATAGTTCACCGCCGGCGTCGCATGCGTGAGGCGTGCTGTGGTCACGACGCCCGTGGACATGCCACGCTGCTCGGCGCGCTCCATGATGGTCCTGACGCTGTGGGCCGCCGTCACATCGGCGCTGGGCTCGAAGCGCTGGATGCCCTGATCGACCGAGATGGCGCCGTCATTGGTCTTGATGCCGGCCACCATCGCCGTGGCGGTCGGCGCGGAGTCCGAAGTCTGCTGGTTGGCGCTGGCGGTCACCGACAGGGCCGTGTACGGCAGCTTCTCGAAGCTGAGGCGGTTGTACTCGCCGTCGATGCCCTTCAACTGTCCATCGAGAATGCGCGCCGCGGTCACCGTCGACACGCCCATGCCGTCGCCGACGAACAGGATCACGTTCTTCGCACGCGCCAGATTCAGCAGCGGGTTGACAAACTTGTTCTGCTGCACGGCGTTTCTGCCAGCCGCGAACCACTCGTCCGCCGACTGCGGCACGTCCGCTGCCTGCACCGCCGCGGCGGTCACCGTCAACCCGGCAACCATGGCCAGGATTGCTGAATTCTGGAATTTCACGACTGCGCCTCCTCAGGAATTGCGTGATGGATCAGTCGCAAACTTATGCGTTCGTTGTGACGCGAAAGTGACGGACCGGTTTATTGTTGGCGCTTCAGGCACTCGACGTCGTCGGGCTTGCAGTTCTCTTCGCCGAGACCGAGCACGAACACCTCGAGCCACGACAGTGCGGCCTGCGCCAGCGGCGCCTGCGATTGCTGTCCGGCGGTGTCATCCAGCGACCCACCCACCGCACTGCTGGCGCTGCTGGCCTGCGAGCTGACGCCGGATAGCGAAGCACCGAGACCGCCGGCATCCACCGGCACACCCACCGCCACGCCGCTGACCTTGATGTTGTCGGCGCCGAGTACCGCAGTGGCGCCAATAGTGAGGTTGCCGGCCACGATGCCGGCGTCGCCGGCGTTGACGACGCCGCGTGGTGCGAACAGGTCAACGTCGCCTGGTTCGGTGCCTTCGGAGGTGGCGAGCGTCTGGATGCCGCTGCCGGTCAGTGCCGCCGGGAAGCTGACGATCAACTGACCGTTGGTGTCGATGGTGATCGTCGGTGGCGGCGCCGAGACCGCGGTCTTTGCTCCACGACCTGCATCGATATCTCCGCGCGTCGCCCAGACCAGGATATCGCCACCGTCGGCGGCGAAGACACGCGACTCATTGACCTGCAGATCGTCGTAGGTCAGCACGCCGATATTGCCGACGCTCTGCGCGACGATGCCCAGTTCGGATGGAGCCTTGTTCACACCGAACGAACTGGGCGGCGTCGCAAGGCCTGCATTGACGCCGCCACCAGGGGCAAGCATGGTGATGTCGCCACCGGCCAGTGTGTAAACGCGGCTGAAATACAGGGCGATGTCGCCGCCATACCGGTTGGTCTCGCCATCATCGAGGTCGGGATTCGAGCCCGGGAACATGGTTTCCAGCGCGCGGAACCCGGCGCTGTAGTCGCCATGCAGTCTGGCATCAGCACTGGCCGCCGCTCGGCCGGAGGCGCGCAATTCAGCCAGCAGCACCTGCTGCAGGAATACCGTGCGCAACTCCGGCATCAGCTGGTCAAACGTCGCCAGCGCCGCTTCACGATCGGATGGCGTTGCGCCTGTCACCCTGGTCAGGAAGGCCGACAGCGCCGCATCGTAGGTGGTGGACTCCTGCAGGTAACGGCGTTCGAAGCCGGCATAGTCGGGCGCATTGCCATTCAGTCCGGCCAGCATGCTGATGCTGGCGCCCTCGGCATCCAGCGCGGGATTGGCCAGCGCACCGCGCGTGGTGATGCCGGCTGAGTTCTGCAGGTTGATGTCGCGACCGGCCTGCAACAGCACCTGCCCGGGACCGTCCACCGTGATCTGGCCGGAATTCTGGGCGATGCTGCCAATGGGTGTACGCGCAATGCTGTAGCGGATATCCCTTCCGGCCACGACGCTGGTGACATCGCCGGGCAGCAGGTTCTGCGCCACCAGGTTCAGGTTCACGACGTCTCGCCCCGCGTACAGCCGGACCGGGGCGCCGCTGTAGACGATGGATTGGGAACCGGCGGCATCGGTCTGGTCGATGTCGCCATGCTGCGCAACGATGCGCGACCGCTGCAGCCGGCCCTGCTGCGCAGCCTCCAGCCGCACCGGTGTGGCCGCGTGGAAATTGCGGCTGCCGGTGGCCGCGCTCTTCAGCACAGCTGCGATGTCTTCATCCCAGGCGCCCGTTGGCCTGGCGATTGTCGGCAGCAACGCCGGATCGACATCCGACACGATCAGCTGCGCGCCATTGGCAATCTTCACATCGTCGTAGGCGCGCAACGACAGCATGCCGTCGTCGACAGGCGCCAGCGTGATGGATCCGTTCACCTCGACACTGCCGCGCAACGATAATGCATCCAGCGTTCCCGGGTACAACTGCAGTCCGGTATCGCTGCCGACCGACGATGAAAAATTCATGTTCGGTAATGTGCTGGGCAGTTCGTAGCTGTTGTCGAATTCGAGATCGCCGGCCATCGCGGTTGCGCTGACCCGGCTGTCATCGCCGTAACTGTTGAAGACGCTCAGACCCGAGTCCGTCGCACCCTGCGTCGAGCTCTGCGGCAACAGCGTGGGGTTGACCACCGCCTGCAGCACCAGATTGTTGCGCGCGGTCAGTGCCGCGCTGGCATCGCCCAACGCGATGACGGCGCCCAGCCCGGTCCGCGTGCTGCGGCCGATGTCGCCGCCCGCATCCAACCGCACGGCGCCGCGACCGGCGTAGTAGCTGCCGCCCAGAATGTCGTTGCCGGCGACAACCTGAACCTGTCCGCCGCCAGTCACCGTTACCGAGTTCTGCTCCGACGCCGTGCCACCGGTCTGAACGCCGACAGCGGCTGACGACACCGACAGGGTATCGACGTTGCGGCCGGCGCTGACGCGCACATCGCCGCCACCCAGCGCGCCGATGTTCTGCCGGAAACTGCCGAAGGCAACGGTCCATGCCGTGGCACGCGTCTGGTCTGCGGACCCGGAGTCGGTATTGCCGACCCGCCACAGCCAGTCGGTGACCAGCTGTCCGCTGTCGGCGCCGATGATGTCGCGACCGGCGCTGATCGAGATGTCACCGCCATTCATGACATAGCGACTCGTACCCAATTCACCGTCGCCGGGAAATGACACGCCGCGCTGGAAAATGCCGGCGGTGTAGATCATCGAGGCCGCATTGCCCAGTTCCACATCGCCGGCCACATTGATGTCGATGCTGCCGGTGCCGGTACGGATCATCCGGTAGCCGCTGGTGCTCTCGGGATCGCCGGCCGCGATCCGCAGGCTGCCAACCTCCGGCTGCGACTGCACCGCGAGCACATCTGCGCTGTTCAGATCCGCGCCGGCGGACAACCGATACGACCAGGACTCGGCCACGCTGCGCACCAGGAAGGCATTGGCGCCGGTGGTGCCGGAAAAGCCATCGCTCAGCGAAGCGTTGAACAGCAGATTGCCGCCGGCGCGCAGCGACAGCACGCCGGGCTGTGCATTGAAGCGCCAGGTGGAGAGATTCCAGTCCGTATCGAGCGACAGGTCCTGACCTTCAGCGGTGCGGATCTCGATGCCAGGCCGCACCTGCAGTCCGGCGATGCGGCCCTGGCCGAGCGCGGCCACCAGCGCATCAGCCTGGCCGGCGAAACTGCTGGCCTCGGCGTAGTACGGATTCGAAACATCGGCCAGCACGTCGGTACCGGAGATCGATCCATCGGCATCGACATACGCGGCGTAGCCTTCGACGATCACCGGACCGGCCGCGGACCAGTCACCCTGCAGCGCCACCGTATCGTTGCCGGCATCGGCATCCAGCACCGTCGCCAGCGCTTCACGCCGCACACGGAGATTGATCTGACCATCGGCGGCCGAACCGCTGGCCGCCTCTGTCGCCAGCGTGGCCACGCGCGCACCGCTGCCAATGCGTATTCCGCCCTCCGACGCCTGCAGATCGATGCGACCATTGCGCTGCGAGGCATCGGCGGCGCGCGCATCGAGCTGGCCGTCGACCGCAATGCCATCGCGTGCAATCAGCTGGATGCGGCCGCCGTCTGCCGCGCTGGCGCGCAATGTGCCAGCCACCTCGATGGAGCCACTGTCGGCCGTCAGCGCAATGCTGCGAGCCTGCAGGGTCCGGTCCGCTGCCAGCGACAGCGAACCAGCGCCGCGCTGGCGCAGCGCCAGATCGCCGCCGAATCCGCCGGCCACCAGCAGCGCCTGCATGGTATTCAGTTCCGGCAGCTGCTGCGCGTCGGCGCTGAAGCTACCAGCCAGTCCGCCTTCCGCGGCGGAGCCGTCGAGAACACCGTCGATACGCAGCGTGCCGGCCGGCGCATCGAACTGCACGCGGCCTGCATCTGCTCCACCATCCGCACTGACGTCGATGCGCGCTCCGGCGGCCACCTGCAGATCGCCGCTCTGCGCACGGGCGATCAACTGTCCGCCGCGGCTGTAGACCTGCTCGCCGTCGAAGGTTGAAGCGATGCCGGCCAGATCGATCAACGCGCCATCTTCAAGGCTGATGCCACCGACCGTCGTCGAGGTGGAGGTCAGCGAGACCCGGCCGGAAGGCAGTGCGATGGTGCCGGAAATGGCGACTCGTGCACCGGTCAGGTCCACCACGCCACCGAGTTCCGACTCGGCCGCGGCCAGCGTAGTGGACGCAGCGCGGACGGCCAGCGTGCCGGTGGCCACCGCCGACAGCGAGCGCCCGGATGTGGTCGTCAACCGGGGCGAACGGAAGGTCAGATCGCCCTGGGCGTCAAGACGCGTGTCCTGCACAGCGCGGATCTCGCGGCTCGCCTGCAATTCGTTCTGTTCGAAGCCCAGCAGCGACAACCCGCCGCCGGCCAACTGTATTTCGCCCGCCTCCAGCAACAGCAAGCTGCCGCTGCCACCGCCGGTGACGGTACCGGTGCCATCTTCAACACCAGCCAGACGCAGCGTGTCGCTGGCCGCGATACGCACCGAACCGCCCATGCCACGCAGGGCCTGCGCTTCGAGCACGACATTGTCGCCACTCAACGCCGTCAGCATGCTGGAGGTATCGCCATACAGATCGATCGAGCTGCGGCTGTGCAGAACGATGGACGACAGATCCAGCCCTTGCAGCCGATCGGCCGACAGAGCGAAGCCGACCAGCCCCTGGGGCACATTGCCGAGGCTGATCTGGTTGCCGGTGATGCTCAGGGAACCGCGCGTCGCCGCGATGATGCCGTCCAGTCGCGCTGCCCGCGTGGATTCGAGATTGATCGCACCGCCCGCCGCGTTCAGGCGGGCTCCATCGGCAATCACCAGGCTGCCGACTGCCCCTGCACTGCCGCTGCGCGCGACGTCGACAACATCGCCACCGGCCACACGCAGGAATGCCCCATCGCCGCTCAGCTGCACATCGCGGTCGATGTCCTGTGTGGTGGCCACGCCGCTCAGAGAGGCGCCGGTCTGAACTTCCACCGAATTGCTGGCCACCAGCATCAGTTCCGATGCAGTCAGCTGCGCGCCCCCGGCGACGACTACGCTGTCGGCCTGGGTGGCAATGACGGTGCCATCGGCCACTTCGCGGCGCGTGCCGCCGATCAAGATGGATTCCGCGCCGAAGGCATTCAGCGCCGCGGCCTGCAACAGCAGACCGCCATCGCCACTGGGCGGTGAAGTTTCATCGACGATGGTGATGCGCGCGCTGGCGATGTCCAGCGCCGCTCCACGACCATTGTCCGAAGACCCCAGCAGATCGCCATCGAGCTGCAGTGAACCGCTGGCCAGGATGGCCAGCGTACCGGCGTCGCGTGGCAGGCGTGTCGGACTCACGCCTGCATCGGCGGCCCGGGCTGTGTAGAAATCGTCGGCGGAGGTGACCGTATAGTGCGCCCGATCCTGCACCATGTCGGCAGACTGCACGATGAAGCCGCTGGAGCGGCTGTCGCGCAGCGTGGTGCCGGTGGCCGTGTAATAGCCGCGCACCACCGCGCTGCCGTCGGCGAGGCGATAGTTTTCTCCGGGCGCGATATCGGTGTAACTGCCGCTCTGTTTCACCAGATAGGCGCCCGGCAGCGCCGCGTACTGCGCCGGCAATATGATGTAGGTCCCCGAGTCGAAACCCGCGCCGCCTTCGAGATAGACGCTGCGCGAGCCATCGACGGCCGTGTTCGCCGCGATCTGCACATCGGCCGGCATCGCCGCCAGCGAAGTCGCGGGCAGAATGGCGAAGGCGCCATCGGAATCTGCGCCGAGTACATCGACGGTGCCGGTGGTGCCGGGCACGAACTCGGACGCCAGCAACGAGCCACCGCCGCGCACATCGATTGTCGCGCCATCGAGGATGGCCACATTCTCGCCCCGCAGCTGGATCTGCTGCGCCGGCAGCGGATTGTTTTCATCGAAGACCACGGTCCGGTCGCTGCCGACCGAGTACACCCAGTCGAAGCCGCCCTGCGTGGAGCCGAACAGCACGTTGAGGCCGGCGCCGCTGGTCGAAGTGACGCTGCCCGCAGTCAGTGCAATGTCGGGAGAGTCGATGATCAGTGAGCCGAAGGGTGCACGCAGCGTGCCGGCCTGCACCACATGCGGCGCGCGCAGGGTCAGCTGCGCGGCCGCCGACAGTGCATCGGCTGCCGTCGCCCCCGACGGACGCGAAACTGTCAGCGTGCCGTCGTTGCCCGAGCCGGCCGACACGGTGAACTGCGTCAGCGTGGTCGGATACACCTGTGCCGCGGACAGCGTCAGCGATCCCGCGGTGGCGAGCGCACCGTCCACCGTCGTGCCCTCCAGCGGTACGACACCACGCAACCGCAGATCGCCATCCGATTGCAGCAGCACGTCATCGAAGTTCTGCAGCACGCTGATGCCGACCAC
>JAIBJM010000108.1 GCA_020029535.1 Gammaproteobacteria bacterium
AACCAACATAAAACGGCTCGTCCGAACCGCAACCGCTCAGGGGTTTGGAGGCGTGGCGCGATGGTTCAATAGTATGCAGTTTCAGTTCATAGAGTTCGTCGCTGGCCAGAAAAGACCCCGCATCTTTCGGGGCCGCATGAGTGTCAGTTTTCAAGTTGAAAACACAATGAACGCTCAGAATGTTGCGATCCAGGAGACTAGATTGCATCATCTGGACGACACAGAGCCTAGCGAAACCGATGATAGAGCCAGGCAGGCTGAATTGCCCGAGGAGATCGAAGAAGAGGCAATGAGCGATCCGCAAGAACTGGACGACTGGGATGATGACGAGTAGGGAGCCCGTCGAAGGAAGTAGTGGTGTTGCGTGTGGGGATCTCGTTTGCCTTCAGGATCGGATGTCGGAACATGGGATCTGGCGACGAAGCACGACCGACGATCTTCGGTAGTTTTGCCTCTATGCACATCGTCGGTAGGGCAGCATGACCACCTTCCCCCGCTCCCCCCGCCTGCTCAAAGGCGCCATCGTCGCGGTGTCGCCGCTCAATCCCTTGGCGAGCGTGACCGCGTTTCAATACAACCCGGCCACGCTGACGCGCAATCTCGACGTGCAGATGGCCGGCGGCGAGGGAGCGGAGCGGGTGGAGGCGCTGCGCTTCAAGGGCGCGCCGAAGGAATCGATTTCGCTCGAGATCGAACTCGATGCCACGGATCAACTGGAAACCGCCGCGCCGCCCGCCGTGGCCTTCGGCATCCATCCGCAGCTCGCGGCGCTCGAGATGCTGGTCTATCCGGCGAGCGCGACCGTCATCGCCAATACGATCCTGAGCGCGCTGGGCACCATCGAGATCGTGCCGCCCACGGCGCCGCTGACGCTGTTCATCTGGGGCCCGAAGCGCATCGTGCCGGTGCGCATCACGAGTTTCAGCATCACCGAGGAGGCATTCGACGTGAACCTCAATCCGATCCAGGCCAGGGTGTCGCTGGGCATGCAGGTCTTGAGCTACAACGATCTGCTGGTCGAGAGCCCCGGCCATCATCTGTTCCTCGCCCATCAGGTGGCCAAGGAGAGCATGGCGGCGCTGGGCGGCGGCGCCAACCTCGCCAGCGTCATCGGCGGCAACGTGCGGCTGCCGGTTTAGGCCATGTTCGAACATACCAGCCGCTACTACGCGCTCGAGGTCGCCACCTTTACCACGCCCGGCGGGCTTGCCGTGCGATATGTGCGCCGGCGCTTTCTGCCCCACGGGGAGAGCCTGCCGCTGCTGGGCGAAGTGACGGTCACTGAGGGCGAGCGGCTCGATCAGATCGCCGCCCGGACGCTCGGCGATCCCGAACAGTACTGGCGCATCTGCGATGCCAACGACGCGATGCGGCCGCAGGAGCTGATCGCCACGATCGGCGCGCTGCTGCGCATCCCCGTGCCGCAGGTCGAGGGCTGAGGCCATGAATCCTCTCGGCATACACCTGACGCTGCTGATCGGCCCGACCATCGCGGTGCCGGCGCCGGCTGCGATCACCGAGGCACTGGAAAGTGTGGAGGTGACCCACAGCGACAGCGGGCGCTCGGGATTCCAGATCAACCTGCAGGCCACACGGACCGGCGTGTTCGGCCTGATCGACTATCCGCTGCTGCGCCACCCGCTGTTGCGGCCATTCAATCGCGTCATCCTGATCGTGACGCTGAACGCCGTCCCCCGGGTGCTGATGGACGGCATCATCACGCGTCAGGATCTGCTGCCGGGCGAGCAGACCGGCGCGGCCACCTTGACGCTGACCGGCGAGGATGTCAGCGTGATGATGGACCTCGAAGAGCGCACGGCCGAGCACCCGGCCCAGCCCGAAGCCGTGATCGCAGCCAAGATCATCCTCGGCTACGCCAAGTACGGCCTCATTCCGCAGGTGATTCCGCCGCTGGTGCTCGACCCGCCCCTGCCGATCGAGCGCATTCCCGTGCAGCGCGGGACCGATCTGGCCTATCTCGAGGGAATGGCGCGGCACTACGGTCATGTCTTCTTCATCGCGCCGGGGCCGGTGCCCTTCACCAACACCGCCTACTGGGGGCCGCCGCCGCGCATCGGCCTGCCGCAGCGCGCCCTGTCGGTGAACATGGGCAGTCTCAGCAACGTCGACTCGATCAGTTTCCAGAGCGACCCGCTGGGCCCCGCGCAAGTCGCCGGCTCGACCGAGGACCGGCTGACCAACAAGAAGCTGCCGCTGCGCACCTTTGTCAGCACGCGCCCGCCGCTGGTGAGCCAGCCGGCCGCGCTCGCCAATCTGCCGAACGTGCGCAAGCGCCTGCCCGAGAGCAGCAGCGGCTTGAGTTACGTGCAGGCCCTGGCCCGCTCGCAGGCCGTGACCGACACCGCATCGGACGAGGCCGTGACGGCCAGCGGCGAGTTCGATGCGATCCGCTACGGCGACGTGTTGCGGGCGCGCGGGCTGGTCGGGCTGCGCGGCGCCGGCTACAGCCACGACGGCACCTACTATGTCAAACGCGTCACCCACAAGATCGGCCGCGGTTCCTACAAGCAAAGCTTCACCCTGACCCGCGAGGGCCACGGCGCCTTGCTGCCGGTGGTGCGACCATGAACTTCTTCGGCAAATACCGCGGCAAGGTGGCGAACAACCTCGACCCGCTGCAGCAGGGCCGCCTGCAGGTGAACTGCCCGGCGCTGCTGGGGGACGGCGGGCTCAGTTGGGCCATGCCCTGCGTGCCCTATGCCGGGCCGGGGGTGGGGCTGTTCCTGCTGCCGCCGGTGGGGGCCAACATCTGGCTGGAATTCGAGGGCGGCGACCTGGACTACCCGATCTGGAGCGGCTGCTTCTGGGGGCCGGGGGAGCTAACCGTGACACCGGCGATCGCCGACATGAAAGTGCTCAAGACCGAGGGCATCACCCTCAGCATCAACTCGGTGCGAGGCGTGGGTGGCGTCACGCTCGAAGTCGGGCCGCCGGTCATGCCGCAGAAGCTCAAACTGGTCTTGGACAGCCAGGGGATCGCCCTGAGCTGCGATCCCGCGCAACTCAAACTGACGCCGACCGGGATCGAGATACAGCTCGCGCCGGCAGCCCTGAAGGTTTCCGCAAGCGGCGTGGAACTCAGCGCCGCGGCGGCAACCGCCAAGGTGGCGCCGGCGAGCGTGGAGCTGGGCATGGGCGCGAGCAGCGTAAAGCTCTCGCCCGTCAGCGTGTCGATCAACAACGGCGCGCTGGAGGTGATATGAACGTCATAAGCTGCGCGTGGCAGGGGCGCTAGACGATGCCAGGCTATCTGCTTCATGTCGGCGCCGTGGTCATGTGTTCACATGGCGGCCAGGCGCAGCCGACCCTGCCGATTCCGCGGGTCAAGGTGAGCGGCCAGCCGGTAGTCGCGCAGGTGGCGCCCCATCTGATCGCCGGCTGCCCGTTCGTGCTCGGGATCGTTCCCAGCCCCTGCGTCATGGCGCAGTGGCTGAC
>JAIBJM010000091.1 GCA_020029535.1 Gammaproteobacteria bacterium
CCCCGGCCCCGGCCGCGAGTCTGCGGTGCGTGCACTGAACGCCTGCGGTCTGAAGATCACCAGCATCGAGGACATCACGCCGATTCCGCACAACGGCTGCCGTCCGCCGAAGAAGCGTCGCGTTTAAGAGCGACGAAGGAAAGTACAGAATATGGCGCGTTATACCGGACCCAAGTGCAAGCTCTCACGTCGCGAGGGCACCGATCTGTTCCTCAAGAGCGGCGTCAGGTCGCTGGAAAGCAAGTGCAAGCTGCAGGTGCCGCCGGGCGGCATCAAGGGCGAGCGCCGTCAGCGCCTGTCCGACTACGGTCTGCAGCTGCGCGAGAAGCAGAAGTTGCGCCGCATGTACGGCGTGCTGGAGCGGCAATTCCGCGGCTACTACCAGCAGGCCGCGCGCCGTGCCGGGGCCACCGGCGAACAGCTGCTCAAGCTGCTGGAATGCCGCCTGGACAACGTGGTTTACCGCATGGGCTTCGCCGCCACGCGCGCCGAAGGCCGTCAGCTGGTGAGCCACAAGTCCATCGAAGTGAATGGCAAGGCGGTGACGATCGCGTCCTACCAGGTCAAGGCCGGCGATGTGGTGCAGGTGCGCGAGAAGTCGCGCAAGCAGCTGCGTGTGCAGGGCGCGCTGGCCATTGCGGCGCAGTCGGGCTTCCCCGAATGGGTCGAAGTCAGCGACAAGGAAATGCGCGGCGTGTTCAAGGCGGTGCCGGGGCGCGATGACGTGCTGCCGGACATCAACGAGAACCTCGTCGTCGAGTTGTATTCGAAGTAAGGGTGAGGGCTATGCAATCCACTGTTACGGAATTCCTCAAGCCCCGCGTCGTCAAGGTGCAGCCGGTCGCTCCGCGCCAGGCGCGCGTGGTCATCGAGCCGTTCGAACGCGGCTTTGGTCATACGCTGGGCAATGCCCTGCGGCGCGTGCTGCTCTCGTCCATGCCCGGTGGTGCCATCACCGAAGTCGAAATCGACGGCGTGCTGCATGAATACACCAGCATCGAAGGCGTGCAGGAAGACGTCGTCGACGTGCTGCTGAACCTGAAATTGGTGGCGATCCGCATGCATGGACGCAGCTCGGCCGAGCTGCGCCTGCACAAGAAGGGCCCGGGCCCGGTCACCGCCGGCGACATCCAGACCGATCACGACATCGAGATCGTGAATCCCGAGCTGGTGATCGCCAACCTGACCAAGGCCGGCGAACTGAACATGACGCTGAAGATGGAACGTGGTCGCGGCTATCGCCCGGCGGCCCAGCGCGTGGCGTTCGAGGAACAGAGCCGGCCGATCGGCCGCCTGCTGCTGGATGCCTCATTCAGCCCCGTGCGTCGTGTGACCTATTCGGTGGAGGCTGCGCGCGTCGAACAGCGCACCGACCTCGACAAGCTGATCATCGACATCGAGACCAACGGCACCATCGAGCCCGAGGAAGCCATCCGGCGCGCCGGCGGCATCCTCAAGGACCAGCTGTCGGTATTCGTCGATCTGCAGGGTGAGGACGAGGCAGTCGCCAAGACCACCGAAATGCAGTTCGATCCCATCCTGCTGCGTCCGGTGGACGAGCTGGAGCTGACGGTGCGCAGCGCCAACTGCCTGAAGGCGGAGAACATCCATTACATCGGCGATCTGGTGCAGCGTACCGAAGTCGAGCTGCTGCGCACGCCGAACCTGGGCAAGAAGTCGCTGACCGAGATCAAGGAAGTGCTGCAGAGCCACGGTCTGATGCTGGGTATGCGCCTGGATGGCTGGCCGCCGACCGGTCTGCGTCACGACGAAGAGAGCGGTCTGGTCTGATCCTGATCGCCACTGATTTTTGAGAGAAACACATGCGTCACAAGCTTTCGGGCCGGCAACTATCGCGTAACAGCCCGCATCGGCATGCGCTGATGCGCAACATGGCGGCCTCGCTGCTCCGTCATGAGACGATCCGTACCACCCTGCCCAAGGCCAAGGAGCTGCGGCGTGTGGTGGAACCGCTGATCACCCTCGGCAAGCGGGACAGCGAAGCCAACCGGCGTGTGGCTCACTCCCGGCTGCGCGATGTCGAAGTGGTCAGCAAGCTGTTCGGCGACCTCGGCCCGCGTTTCAAGGCCCGTGCCGGTGGTTATACCCGTATACTCCGGATGGCGCCCCGTCCCGGCGATTCCGCGCCAATGGCACTGATGCAGCTTGTGGACGGACCGGTGGCAGCCACAACTGCGGTCGACGACGCAGCCTCGAAGCCGGCGAAGAGCCGTGCCAAGGCCAAGGCGAAGTCAGCTGCGGCGGCCGGCGCCGGTGATGCGGCAGAGCCGACCAAGCCGAAGCGGACCCGCAAGAAGGCCGCTGCCGGCTGACCGGTTCGCGGCATCTGCGCACTCCGCGCGTACCATCAAGGAGTGAGCCATGGGTCTGGCAGCAGAGTTCAAAGAGTTCGCGATGAAGGGCAATGTCGTCGACATGGCAGTCGGCGTCATTATCGGGGCCGCTTTCGGCAAGATTGTTTCCTCGCTGGTCGGCGACGTCTTCATGCCGATGCTCGGCAAATGGGTGGGGGGCGTCAATTTCGCCGATCTGGTGCAGAAATTGGGCACTGACCCCGCCGGCAAGGACGTTGTGGTCCGTTACGGTGCCTTTGTACAGACCATCTTCGATTTCGTGATCATCGCCTTCGTGCTGTTTATTGCCTTGAAAGGCATCAACAGGCTGAAAAAACCGGCGCCGGCCGCCGCGCCTGCGGCCCCGCCCCGACAGGAAATACTGCTCGAGGAGATCCGCGACCTGCTGGCAAAACGCTGAGAAGTGCCGCTGTCGCAGGATCCAGACGCCTTTTTTCCTCTTTGATGCCACTTGGAGTTTGAATTAGTGCAGCGCTTATATAGAATTTGCGCGGCGATTACAGAGTCGCCTGACAAACTAGTTTGTTTGATTCGTGCCTTAAACTAAATCTCTGGGGATTCATCGATGAATACGAAGCTCGTTCTTGCTGCCGCAGTTGCGGCGTTTGCGCTGGCCGCCTGCAGCAGCCAGGAAGCCGCTGCTCCGGCTCCCGAGGCCGCTGCTCCGGCTCCTGAGGCTGCTCCGGCTCCTGAGGCTGCTCCGGCTCCTGAAGCCGCCGCTCCGGTCGCTCCGGAAGCTGCTCCGGCCGAAGCCCCGAAGTAATCTCGGCAACGAGGTTGATTCAGTAAAGCCCGCGCAGGCCGCGACCCGGTCTGCCGGGCTTTTCTATTTGCGATGTCTGTCAGCGTCAGGGATACGCGGTTCAACCAGGCCGACCGGCGCTGGATGGAAGGCGTTTACCGCGATTATCTGACTGACCTGGCGCCGCAGGGCACCGGCGTCTTTCCGGCGCTGGGCGAAATCGGCCACCGTGAACCCGATCTGCTGGCCAGCTGGTTCAGCGACTCCAGCGCCCAGGTGCTCACCATCCTGCAGAACGACCACCCGGTGGGTTTTGCGCTGGTACGCGTGCGTCAGCCACTGTCGGATCGCGCTGCCACCGACTATTCGATGGCCGAATTCTTCATTGCGCGGCGCTGGCGGCGGCAGGGCGTGGGCCAGGAAGCGGTGCGACTGATCCTCGACCGTTTTGCCGGCCGCTGGCACATCATGGAATACCTGCGCAATCCCGGGGCAGTCAGCTTCTGGCGGCGCGTGGTCAGCGCCTACACCCGCGGGCGCTACCAGGAGCGCAGCGGCAGCGGCGAGATCCACCAGTACTTCGATTCAGCCGCGGTTCGCGTGCGCCAGTAACGGCGCCAGATAGCGCCCGGTCAGCGAAGCCGGATTGGCCGCCACCTGCTCGGGCGTACCGCTGGCCACGACGGTGCCGCCGTGTTCACCGCCGCCCGGACCCAGGTCGACGATCCAGTCGGCGGTCTTGATGACGTCCAGATTGTGTTCGATGACCACGATGGTGTTGCCGGCCTCGCAGAGCCGCTGCAGCACGGCCAGCAGCTGCGCCACATCGTGGAAATGCAGGCCGGTGGTGGGTTCGTCCAGTATGTAGAGCGTGCGGCCGCTGCCGCGCTTGGCCAGCTCGCGGGCCAGTTTGACGCGCTGCGCCTCGCCGCCGGACAGCGTGGTCGCGCTCTGTCCCAGCCGTACATAGCCCAACCCCACTTCCAGCAGCGTGGCCAGCTTGCCGGCAACGGCCGGTACATGCTCGAACAGCTGCAGCGCGCCCTCGATTGTGGTGTCCAGCACATCGTGGATGCTGCGGCCGCGATACTGGATCTGCAGCGTCTCGCGGTTGTAGCGCCGGCCGCGGCACACATCGCAAGGCACGTACACGTCCGGCAGGAAGTGCATCTCGACGCGGATGACGCCATCGCCCTGACAGGCCTCGCAGCGCCCGCCACGTACGTTGAAGCTGAAGCGGCCGGCATCGTAGCCACGCGCGCGGGCTTCCGGCACCTGCGCGAACAGCTCACGGATGACGGTGAACAGTCCGGTGTAGGTGGCTGGATTGGAGCGCGGGGTGCGCCCGATCGGATTCTGGTCGATATCGATGACCCGCTCGAAGCGCTCCAGTCCCTGCACGGCGCGGCAGGGCAGCGGTTCGCCCTGCTCTTCGGTGCTGCCCAACTGTCTGGCGGCGGCGCGATACAGCGTGTCGTTGATCAGCGTGGACTTGCCGGAGCCCGACACGCCGGTGACGCAGCTGAACAGGCCCACCGGCAGCAGCACGTCGATATCACGCAGGTTGTGCGCGCTGGCGCCGCGGATCGCAATCTGCCGCTCCGGGTGCGGCGCGCGTCGCCGCGCCGGCAGCGCGATCTGCTCGCGTCCCGACAGATACCGGCCAGTCAACGAGTCCGCGTGCGCCATGATCTGCGCCGGTGTACCGGCCGCCACCACCGCGCCGCCATGCACGCCGGCGCCCGGACCCAGATCCACCACGTAGTCCGCGCTGCGGATCGCGTCCTCGTCATGTTCGACCACGATGACGGTGTTGCCCAGATCGCGCAGCCGTTTCAGCGTGCCCAGCAGCCGTTCGTTGTCGCGCTGATGCAGGCCGATCGAGGGTTCGTCGAGGATGTACATCACGCCGGTCAGGCCCGAGCCCACCTGGCTGGCCAGGCGGATGCGCTGGGTTTCGCCCCCGGACAGCGTATCGGCGGCGCGATCCAGGCTGAGGTAGTCCAGGCCCACGTCGGTGAGGAAGCGCAGCCGCTCGGCCACCTCGCGCACGATGCGTCCGGCCACCTCGCCGCGCCAGCCCTCGATCTTCAGATTATCGAAATGCAGTACGGCCTGGCCCACCGTCAGCCGTGTCAGCTCGGCCAGATTGCGGCCATCGATCAGCACGGCGCGGGCACTGCGGTTCAAGCGCGTGCCGCCGCACTCGGTGCAGGGCCGGCCGCCGCGGAAGCGGCTCAGTTCCTCGCGCACGGCCGACGAGTCGGTCTCGACATAGCGCCGCTGCAGATTCGGCACAATGCCCTCGAAGGCATGCCGGCGCTTGTGCCGGCTGCCGCGCGCATCCTGGTAGACGAAGTCGATTTCCTCGCCATCGCTGCCGAACAGCAGCAACTTCTGCGTCTGCGCCGAGAGCTCTTCCCAGGGCTGTTCCACATCGAAGCCGTAGCGTCGCGCCAGGCTCTGCATCATCTGGAAGTAGTGCGCGTTGTGGCGGTCCCAGCCGCGCACGGCACCGCCGGCCAGCGACAGGTGCGGATGGGCCACGATGCGGGCCGGATCGAAGAATTCCTCGACGCCCAGGCCGCCGCAGCTGCCGCAGGCGCCGGCCGGGTTGTTGAACGAGAACATGCGGGGTTCAAGGTTGGGCACCGCGAAGCCGCAGACCGGACAGGCGTGGCGGTTCGAGAACAGCAGCGGCGCGGGAGCACCGGCATCGGTGAATGCCACACGCGCCGTCCCGCCGGACAGGCGCAGCGCGGTCTCAAAGGATTCGGCCAGTCGCTGCGCCAGGTCGGCGCGCACCCGGAAGCGGTCGACGACCGCTTCGATGCTGTGCTTGCGCCGGGCGTCCAGCTTGGGCGGCGGATCGAGCTCCAGCACCTGGCCGTCGATGCGGGCACGCACGAATCCCTGGCCGGCCAGATCGGCCAGCAGTTGGGCATGCTCGCCCTTGCGGTCATCCAGCAGCGGCGCCAGCAGCAGCGCCGACTGGCCCTCCGGCGTTCGCAATACCGCGTCCACCATCTGGCCGGTGGACTGCACCTCCAGGTCGATGCCGTGATCGGGGCAGCGGGGCAGGCCGGCGCGGGCATACAGCAGGCGCAGGTAGTCGTAGATCTCGGTGACGGTGCCCACTGTCGAACGCGGATTATGCGAACCGGCCTTCTGCTCGATGGCAATGGCCGGCGACAGGCCCTCGATGCTGTCCACATCGGGCTTGTCCATCATCGACAGGAACTGCCGGGCATAGGCCGACAGCGATTCCACGTAACGTCGCTGCCCCTCGGCATACAGGGTGTCAAAGGCCAGCGAGGACTTGCCCGAGCCGGACAGCCCGGTGAATACCACCAGCTGCCCCCGGGGCAGGTCGAGGTCGATACCGCGCAGGTTATGGGTGCGCGCACCCCTGATGCGGATGGTTTGCATGCGGCCGAGGGCCCAAAAGACGAAAGCTTGCCACAGACGGGGTGCCGGCAGTCGGTTGTCCACCCAAGAGCCCACCCACGGGGCCATTTGGGGCGATCGCACTGCTTTGGCCGGTGCCGGCCTCCCCATGTCCGACTACAATGACCGACCTCGCTTCGAACGATTTACAGGGGATCCCATGGCGCGCGGTATCAACAAGGTCATTCTCATTGGCAATCTGGGCGCCGACCCCGAAACCCGTTCCATGCCTTCGGGCGGGACCGTCACCAATATCCGCATCGCCACCAGCGAAAGCTGGAAGGACAAGCAGAGCGGCGAGCAGAAGGAACGCACCGAGTGGCACAGCGTGGTGATGTTTGCCCGCCTCGGCGAGATTGCCGCCGAGTACCTGCGCAAGGGCTCGCAGGTGTACATCGAGGGTGCGTTGCGCACGCGCAAGTGGCAGGACAAGGAAGGCCGCGACCGCTACACCACCGAGATCATCGCCAATGAAATGCAGATGATCGGCGGGCGCGGTGGTTCGGCTGCCGGCGGTGGCGGTGGTGGTGGCGGCAGTGAATACCGCGAGCGGCCTGCGGCACCCGAATCGGCACCGGCCGCGGCCGGTGGCAGCGGCCCCAGTGATTTCGACGACGACATTCCGTTCTAAGGCCCTTGTGAGCGGCCGCTACTACATCAAGACTTTCGGTTGCCAGATGAATGAGTACGACTCCGCGCGCATGGCGGACGTGCTGCATTCGCTCGATGGCCTGACGGCCACCGACAACCCGGCCGAGGCTGACGTATTGCTGGTCAACACCTGCTCGGTGCGCGAGAAGGCGCAGGAGAAAGTGTTCTCGCTGCTGGGCGAGTGGCGCTCGCACAAGCACCAGCGTCCCGGCACTATTATTGGTGTCGGCGGCTGCGTGGCCAGCCAGGAAGGCGCGGGCATCACGGCGCGCGCACCCTTCGTCGATCTGGTGTTCGGGCCACAGACCATTCATCGCCTGCCGCAGATGATTGCCGAGCTGCGCCGCCGCGGCCGGGCCGTGGTGGATGTCAGCTTTCCCGAGATCGAGAAGTTCGATGCGCTGCCCGAGCCGCGGGCCGAGGGTGCCCGGGCTTATGTCTCGATCATGGAAGGCTGCAGCAAGTACTGCAGCTTCTGCGTGGTGCCGTACACGCGTGGCACCGAGGTCAGCCGGCCGTTCGAGTCGGTGCTCGATGAGGTGCGCGCACTGGCCCGTCAGGGTGTGGGCGAAATCACGCTGCTGGGGCAGAACGTCAATGCCTATGCCGGCCCGATGGCCGATGGCGCCGAGGTGGATCTGGCCACGCTGATCCACTACGTGGCGGAAGTGCCGGGCATCGAGCGCATCCGTTTCACCACCTCGCATCCGCTGGAGTTCACCGACAGCCTGATCGAGGCCTATGCCTCGGTGCCGCAGCTGGCCAATCACCTGCATCTGCCGGTGCAGAGCGGATCCGACCGGATCCTCGCGCTGATGAAGCGCGGCTACACCGCGCTGGAATACAAGGACCGCATCCGCAGGCTGCGCGAAGTGCGGCCGGGCATTGCGGTGTCCAGCGATTTCATCGTCGGCTTCCCCGGCGAGACCGAGCGCGATTTCGCCGCCACGCTGAAACTGGCCGCCGACATCAACTGCGACCAGTCCTTCAGTTTCATCTACAGCCGCCGACCGGGCACACCGGCCGCCTCGATGCCCGACGATGTTTCGCTCGAAGAGAAGCAGCAGCGGCTGGCGCAGCTGCAGGCAGTGCTGGATGCACAGGCGCTGGCCATCAGCCGCACCATGGTCGGCAGCGTGCAGCGCGTGCTGGTGGAGCGTCCGGCGAAGAAGGATGAACGTGAACTGGCAGGCCGCACCGAGAACAATCGCTGGGTGAACTTCGCCGGCCCGGCCTCGCTGCTGAACCGTTTTGTCGACGTGGTGGTCACCGAAGCGCGCCCGCATTCGCTGCGCGGATCGCAAGCCCAGTGAACGCCGCGGCGGAGCGCGAATTTCAGCTCGATCTGGGTGGCAATTCGCAACTGGCGAATCTGTGCGGGCCGCTGGATGAGAACCTGCGGCTGCTGGAATCGCGGCTGGGCGTGCAGATCCGCCGGCGTGGCGACAGCTTTCGCGTTCAGGGTGCGGCGGCCGACGCGGCCGAGCACGTGCTGCGACAGCTGTCCGGCGTGGCGCGCCGCAGTGCCGTGACGCCCGAGACCGTGCATCTGAGCATCGTCGAACGGCAAAATGACGGCAGTACCGGGGCTGCGCCGCCGCCGGACAATGTGCGCGAGCACGATCCGCTGGCGTTGCGCACTCCGCGCGGACCGCTGCGCGCGCGCGGCGTCCATCAGCGCGCCTATCTGGAGAGCATCCGCAATCACGATCTGACCTTTGGCGTGGGCCCGGCGGGCACCGGCAAGACCTACCTGGCGGTAGCCTGCGCCGTCGAGGCGCTGGCCGCCGAACGCGTGCGCCGGCTGGTGCTGGTGCGTCCGGCGGTGGAAGCCGGCGAGCGGCTGGGTTTCCTGCCCGGCGATCTGACGCAGAAGGTCGATCCCTATCTGCGACCCGTCTACGACGCGCTGTACGAAATGATGGGCTTCGATCGCGTGGCGCGGGCCATCGAGCGCAATGTCATTGAAGTCGCGCCGCTGGCCTTCATGCGCGGCCGCTCGCTGAACGATTCCTTCATCATTCTCGACGAGGCGCAGAACACCACCGTCGAGCAGATGAAGATGTTCCTGACGCGCATCGGCTTCGGTTCGCGCGCCGTGGTCACCGGCGACATTACGCAGACCGACCTGCCGGCCGGCCGCATGTCGGGATTGCGGCATGTGCTGCGCGTGCTGCGCAATGTAACGGGCGTGTCCTTCGTGCATTTCGACGCCGCCGATGTGGTGCGGCACCCGCTGGTGCAGCGGATCGTGCAGGCTTATGAAGCGCAGAATGAACACGACTCCTGAAGCTGCGCCGCAGGTGTCGGTCGCGCGCACAAGCACCGGCGCAAGCGTGCCCACGCGCGCCGATCTGCGCCGCTGGGCTGCCGAGGCGCTGGGCCGGCGTGGGGCGGGTCGCGAGATTTCAGTGCTGATCGTCGGGCCGGCGCGCAGCCGCGCGTTGAACCGGCGCTATCGCGGGCACGACAAGCCCACCAATGTGCTGTCCTTTCCTGCGCCGCCACCGGGCGGCGCGCTGCTGGGCGATCTGGTGATCTGCCCGCAGGTGCTGCAGCGTGAGGCGCGCGAACAGCGCAAGCCGCCGCGGGCACACTGGATGCATCTGTTCGTGCACGGCGTGCTGCATCTGGTGGGCTACGACCACGAACAACCCGACCAGGCGCGGCGCATGGAGCGTCGCGAGATACGGATACTGCGCCGCTTCGGCGTGCCCAATCCGTACCGGAGTGTGGAATGAGCAAGCCGAAGGCCTCCACCACAGCCACCTGGCGCATCAAGCTGACGCGCGCCATGGCCGGTGGACTCACCGATCGCAGCCAGCTGCTGGACGTGCTGCGCGAGGCCAACAAGCGCGGCGTGCTGGACGCCGATGCCTTCGCCATGCTGGAGGGCGCGCTGGCAGTGGCCGAGATGCAGGTGCGCGACATCATGGTGCCGCG
>JAIBJM010000002.1 GCA_020029535.1 Gammaproteobacteria bacterium
CGTCACCGCTACGCCGGGTCAGGCGACCACCGATACGCAGGTGATCCCCGCTCCGATACTGACCGACGCCGAGAAGCTGCAGCTCGAACAGCTGATGGAGCTGATCCGCTCGCGCAATCCGTACACACTGGATCGCAACGGCATGCTGCTGCTGCCGGGATTCACCGGCATCGCGCTGGCGGGTCTCAGCGATGAGCTGGCCACCAAGCGCGTGGGTGCGGAGCCGGCGCTGCGCAACATAGCGGCCAAGCTGACGCGACTGCCGCTGCAGAAGATCGGCGACCGTGCGCTGAAGCCGTATGGATACGATCTGTTCGACGTGGATTCACCCAGTACCTTCGCGCCGTTCAACAATGCGCCAGTGCCGGCGGACTATGTGGTGGGACCGGGCGATGTGCTTGTCGTGCAACTGTATGGTAGCCAGAACCGTAACGCGCACCTGAAAGTCAGCCGAGACGGCAATGTGAACTTTCCTGAACTGGGTCCGATTGCCGTGGGTGGTCGCACCTTCAGCGCAGTTCGCAGCGATATCGAGGCGCGTGTCGCGCGGCAAATGATTGGCGCTCGTGCCAGCGTGAGCATGGGCGACACGCGCTCGATACAGGTGTTCGCGCTGGGTGAGGCGAAGTATCCCGGCTCCTACACCATCAGCGGCCTGTCGACGATCACCAGTGCGCTGTATGCCTCCGGCGGTGTCAAGCCCACCGGCTCGCTGCGCAACATCGAATTGAAGCGCCAGGGTCGCACCGTGCGGCAGTTCGATCTGTACGACATGCTGCTGAGCGGAGATACCTCGAACGATGCCAGCCTGCTGCCCGGCGACGCCATTTTCATTCCGCCGGTGGGCCCCACAGTGTCGATCGACGGCGAGGTGCGCCGTCCGGCCATTTATGAGCTGAGGGGTGAGAGCACCGTGTCCGCGTTGATTGCCACCGCCGGTGGCTTCACCACCGATGCCGATAGCAGTCGTGCCGCGCTGACACGCGTCAATGAACAGCGGCAACGCGTCGTGGTCGACGTGGATCCTGCAGCCACCCAGGCGCTGCGGAATGGTGATGCGCTGCGCGTGATGCGGCTGCGCCCGACGCTGGATTCCGGCATTTCGCTGCAGGGCGAGGTGTTCCGTCCCGGCAATTTCGCCTGGCGTCAGGGATTGCGCCTGACCGATGTGATCGCTTCGGTCGATGAACTCAAGCCCAATGCGGATCCGCACTATCTGCTGATCCGGCGCGAGCTCGCGCCGGACCGGCGCATCGCAGTGGTGTCAGCCGATCTGACGGCGGCGCTGGCCAATCCTGCGTCTGCTGCCAATGTGGAGCTGGGTGCCAACGACCGCATTATCGTGTTCGATGGCGGATTGGGTCGCGAGCGTGTCATTCAGCCGCTGATGGATGAGATCCGCCTGCAGGCCAACCTTGCCACTCCGACACAGGTGGTCAATGCCAGCGGCCACGTCAAGGTGCCCGGCGATTATCCGCTGGAGGTCGGCATGCGAGTGTTCGATCTGATTCGCGCCGGCGGAGGCCTCGAAGATGCGGCCTATGGCGGTCGTGCCGAACTGTCGCGCTACGTCATCGAGGGAGGGCAGGCGCGCCGCACGCAGGTGATCGACATCGACCTGGCCGCCGTGCTGCGCGGCGATCCCGCCGCCAATCTGCCGCTGCAGCCCTTCGATGGCCTGTATATAAAGGAAATCTCCGGCTGGTCGGAACAGGAGCAGGTCACGCTGCGCGGCGAAGTGCGCTTCCCAGGCACCTATCCGGTCAAGCGCGGTGAATCGCTGCAGTCGGTGATCGAGCGCGCCGGCGGCCTGACCGACATGGCCTTCGTTGAAGGCGCCGTGTTCACGCGGCTGGAATTGAGGCTGCGCGAACAGGAACAGCTCGACCGCCTGGCCGAGCGCATGCGCAGCGATCTGGTGGCCGTGTCACTGATGGCCGCCCGCGCCAACCAGGTTGGCGCTTCGCAGACCTACACCATCGGGCAATCGTTGCTCGAACAACTGAAGGCTTCGCGCGCCGTCGGCAGGCTGGTGATCGACCTGCCATCAGCCATGGCTGCGAAACCGGATTCGGCGCAGGACATCGTGCTGCGCAATGGCGATCAGCTGATCGTGCCCAAGCGCCGTCAGGAAGTGACGGTGCTGGGCGAAGTGCAGAACGTCACTTCGCATCTTTATGCCAACGGGCGCTCGCGCGACGATTACATTGCATTGAGCGGTGGCACCACTCGCCAGGCTGATCGAAACAAGACCTATGTCGTGCGTGCCAATGGCAGCGTGGTGGCCAGTGGTTCGGGCCGGTGGTATCGAGGTGCCGCCACTGATATTCGTACCGGCGACACCATTGTCGTGCCACTGGATACCGAGCGCACACCGGCACTGCCGTTCTGGCAGTCCGTGACGTCGATTATCTACAACCTGGCAATTTCGGCGGCGGCGGTTGCCTCGTTCTAAGCGATTATTTGTGGCGTGAGGAGGATATCGGATTGGAGTTCCGCGAAAGAGGCGATGGTACGCATGAGGTGGACCTGCTGCGGTTGTTGCTGATCGTGGCTCGCAGCTGGCGTTTCGTGCTGGTCGCAACCTTCGCAACGGGCGTGGCATTTGCAGCGGTCAGCTATCTGATCACCCCGATTTATAGAGGAGCAAGTGTGTTGATCCCCGCTCAGCGACAGGGCGGTGGCATTGGCGCCGCGCTTGGTTCACTGGGTGGGCTGGCCTCACTGGTGGGCATCGACATTGGCGGCAGCATGGGTGCTCAATCGGAGGAAGCGCTGGCTGTGCTGCAATCGCGGCAATTCCTGCAGGACTTCATTCAGCAGCACCAGCTTATGCCGGAGCTGTTCGAGAAGCTTTGGCTGAAAGACCAACGTGCCTGGTCGGTACCCGCTGAAGATGTGCCGACGCCGGGTAGGGCGGTGAAGGCTTTCAGGAAGATCTTGTTTGTCGAGGAAGACAAGAAAACCGGTTTGGTGACCGTGGCCGTCGAGTGGCGCGATCAACGGTTGGCGGCTGATTGGTCTAATGCGCTGGTTGCGGATCTGAATCGCGAAATGCGCCGGCGCACCGTACAGCGTACCGATGCCTATCTGAAGTATCTGCGCGACGAGCTTGTTCACACGGACACGGTGGCAACGCACGAGGCCATAAGTCGGCTGATCGAAGCACAGATCAATCAGCGAATGCTGGCCAACGTCACCAGCGAGTATGTATTCAGGACGGTGGACAAGGCGCTGGCACCTGAAATACGGGATCGGGTACGTCCCAATCGACCGATGTGGGCGCTTGCAGGGCTGCTGGTCGGTTTGTTGCTGGGTGCCTTCACGGTTTTGGGAAGGCGCATCGTCGCCAGCCGCACGACTTGACGGCGCTACGGCAATTCTCGCGCAGGAACCGTCATTGAATGAACTTGCCGCGGCCCGCTCTATTTCTGGACCGAGATGGCGTAATCAATGTCGATCATGGCTATGTGCATCGCCAGGAAGATTTCATCTTTGTCGAAGGAATTCACGAGCTGATACGTGCAGCCAATGCGCACGGGTATGTTACGGTAGTGGTGACAAACCAGGCTGGTATCGCTCGCGGCATCTATACGGAACAGCAATTCCTGGAGTTGACGAAATGGATGTGTGAGCAATTGGCGCGCGAAAATGCCCATGTGGACAAGGTCTATTACGCGCCATCTCATCCTACCGAAGGCATGGGCAGGTACCGTAGAGAAGATTTCTTGCGCAAGCCGAATCCCGGAATGATTCTCCAGGCCAAGGCAGAATTGCATCTCGACGTTGGCAATTCGGTTCTGGTCGGCGACAAGTATTCCGATATCGAGGCGGGGATCGCAGCTGGAGTGGGGTGCAATGTGTTGCTTGGCACTCGTGTCAAGCAGATGTCGTTCGAATGCTGTCACGCATCATCGCTCGCGGAAGTGATGAAGCTTCTGTCTGCACCAGAGCTTCGTAAAAAATGAAACTGCTGGTTTTAGCCGGGGGATTTGGTACTCGTCTGCGTTCAGCAGTACCGGATGTGCCGAAGGCAATGGCACCTGTCGCAGGCTTGCCATTTCTGCGTCTGCAACTTGAAAACTGGATCGCCCAAGGCGTCAAGTCGTTCGTGCTGCTGTTGTACGATCAGGCAGAATCGATAAGTACATTCGTCCGCAGCGAACGCGAAGGTTTGCTGCGTCAATGCGAAATGGAGCTGCTTACGGAACCTGTGGCACTGGGTACCGGCGGCGCGGTGGCCAACGCAGTCGCGCAGCTCAATCTCAAAGGCGATTTTCTGTTGATAAACGCGGACACCTGGTTGGGTGACGGCATCGCCCGTCTGGGGCATGCACTTGCGCCAACTGTGGCCGCAGTCGAAGTTCCCGATACCTCCCGCTATGGCGAACTGATTTTCGGTGCAGATGATCTGGTCACGGCTTTCGCGGAGAAGCGCCCGGGAAGCGGTCGCGGTTGGATCAATGCAGGACTGTGTCGCCTGTCCGCGGATCTGTTCTGGAATTGGAATGGAGATGCCTTTTCCATGGAGGCGAAGTTGTTTCCTCAATTGGTTGCCGCCGGGAAGCTGCGGGCGGTCCGTTTAACTGCCGACTTTGCTGATATCGGCGTTCCCGCCGACTATCTGTCGTTCTGTCGTCGGTTGGAAGCGAACAGGAAGGGTCTGCAGTGAGTGTTGAATTATTCAAGATCCCGGCAGGAGCTTCGCTGCGCGATGCGTTGACGGCAATTGAGCGCAACCATCACGGCATAGTGTTCTGCGTTGACGATACGGATGTGGTGACTGCGGTTGCAACAGATGGCGACATCAGAAGGAGACTGCTGGCCGGCGGCACCCTGGATGACAAGATCATCTCCTGTGCGAACAGGGATTTCGTTTGGGAGCCGGTGGGAGCTTCCCGGGAGGCCTTGTTAAAGAAACTGGATCACAGAATCAGGGTCATTCCGCTGCTCGACGAGCGCCACAGGTTGAGCGACATCGCCAGCCATGATCGTTTGCCGTTGCAATGCGAAGAGCGTATTTATGCGAGAGCCCGATCGCCAGTGAGAATCAGTTTCGGTGGTGGAGGCTCCGATCTGACGCATTATTTTTCCGGCGCCGTAGGGGCCGTCATCAACACCACGGTATCGCTCTACAGTCACGCCACACTGCGCTTGAGGGACGACAGCAAGGTCGCCATCCATTCCAGTGATCTGGGTCAAGTGTTGATGGCAGACGATTTACTTGGCGCGCTGCAGATTTCTGGTCAATTCGGGCTGCTGCAGGCGCTGTTGCGGGCGATCCAGCCGAATTTCGGATTCGAGCTTTACCTGAATTCAGACTTTCCAATGCGTTCGGGGTTGGGAGGTTCAGCGGTTGTGTCAGCAGCAGTACTGGGCTGCTTCAACCAGTTTCGACGTGACAAGTGGGATTTGCACGAGCTCGCGGAGCTGGCATTCCAGGCAGAGCGGCTGCACTTGGGGATTGCCGGCGGTTGGCAGGATCAATATGCAACGGTATTTGGCGGATTCAACTTCATGGAATTCCGCATGGATCAAAACGTCGTGCATCCATTGAGAATTCCGCAGGATGTAGTGCTGGAACTGGAGGAAAGTCTGCTGTTGTGCGATACGGGCATTGCGCACGATTCTGGTGAAATCCATCAAGATCAGCGTCGAAGCATGCAGCAGGAGACCGTACAGAAGAGCGTTCAGGGCAACGTGGAGTTGTGCTATCGAATGCGTAATCAGTTGCTGCGCGGCCAGTTGACGCAGTTTGGTATGTCTCTTCATGAAGCATGGCTGCTTAAACGTCAACTAAGCGATCGGATTTCATCGCCCCATCTTGATCGGATCTACGACAATGCGCTTGCCAATGGCGCCCTTGGCGGCAAGTTGCTGGGGGCCGGTGGTGGCGGGTTCTTTCTGTTCTACGTGCCGCCGTTCCGCAAGCATGGTCTGATTGATAGTCTTCAGCGCGCAGGCTTGCATGTCAGGCCCTTCCGTTTCGAACCTGAAGGACTGCGTGCATGGACAGCGCGTGACCGCGGGAATCAGGTACCGGTCGCATGAAGTTTGCAATCGACAAACACATTATCGGCGGTGGCCGAACCTACGTTATCGCTGAAATTGGTAATAACCATAATGGCAGCTTTGAGCGTGCCATTCAGATGATCGACGAAGTTGTGGAAATCGGAGCGGACTGCGCCAAGTTCCAGATGCGCCATCTGAGCGACGTGTATCGAGCGCGCGCCCTGAGAAAGGACGGCGAAGATCTCGGTACAGAGTACATTGTGGACCTGCTGCGGCGCTTTGAGCTTGGTGTCGACGATCACCTGCGTTTGGCCCGTTACTGTCGGCAGCGGAATATTACCTACCTGTGCACTCCATGGGATTTGCGAAGCGTTGACGTGCTTGAAGGATTTGGAGTGCCAGCCTACAAAGTGGCCTCCGCGGACCTTACTAATATTCCATTGCTGGAAGAACTTGCGCGCACCAGAAAACCGTTGATCCTTTCCACTGGCATGAGTACGGAGGAAGAAGTGCTCGCCATTGCGGCGCTCCTGCAAGCTCAGCAACTGGATTTCATATTTCTTCATTGCAACAGCACCTATCCGGCGCCGTTGCATGACATCCATCTGCGATGGATGGAGCGATTGCGCAAGATTCACCCGCTAGTCGGATACTCCGGGCATGAACGTGGTATCAACGTGTCATTGGCCGCAGTCGCCATGGGGGCCTGTGTCATTGAGCGCCATTTCACGCTGGATCGGGAAATGGAGGGACCGGATCATGCTGCCAGCCTGACTCGAACCGAGTTCGCGCGTCTGGTTGCAGGCATTCGGGAAATTGAAGAGGCGCTAGGCGAAGGTGGGAAGCGTCATCTGTCGCAGGGGGAAATGATAAATCGGGAGAATCTGGGAAAGAGTCTGGTGGCAAGTCGCGCACTGTGTGCCGGGACGGTAATCGCCGCGGGCGATATCAGCGTGCGAAGCCCTGGCCAGGGACTGTCGCCGTTGCATTTGTCGGCGTTGATGGGCCGTACCCTCCGGCGAGACATGATTACCGAAGATTTCTTCTACAATTCGGATTTGACTGACCGGCGTGTAGAGCCGCGAGCTTACCGCTTCTCCCGCCCGTGGGGTGTGCCTGTCCGCTATCACGATTTTCGCGAGTATGCGGCACGCATCCAGCCGGATCTTTTTGAATTCCATCTTTCGTATTCGGACATGGAGCTTGATCCGGGCGCGTATTTGGACGGACCGTATACGGCGGGTTTTGTGGTGCATGCTCCAGAGCTGTTCGCCGGCAGCAAGCTGATGGATCTCGCGAGCCGCAGTGAGGATTACCGTGCGGAGTCCATCCGCGAGACGCAACGAGTAGTGAATATTACGCGTGAGCTTAAGCAATATTTCCCCGGTACCGCGAAACCGCTCATTGTCGCGAATATTGGCGGTTTTACGATGGATGGGCCATTGCCGCCGGCTGAGGTGGCAGCCTGCTATGGACGTTTCTCAAGCAGTCTGAAGCAGCTGGATCTCGACGGGGTGGAGCTCATTCCGCAAACAATGGCACCATTCCCGTGGCACTTTGGCGGTCAGCGATTTCAGAATCTGTTTGTGAGAATTGAAGAGATACTCGAATGGTGTACGCATTTGAAGTTGCGCATGTGTTTTGACGTGTCTCACAGCTTGCTGACATGCAATCGATTCGCTTTGGATTTTTACGACTTCGCGACGAAGATTGCGCCGCTGACCGCCCATCTGCATTTTGGCGATGCCAGGGGGGTTAATGGTGAAGGGCTGCAGATCGGGGAAGGCGAGATCGACTTCTCTCGCCTTGCGGGTATTCTTGCTCAAGGCTGCCCTGCAGCATCATTCATTCCGGAAATCTGGCAGGGCCACAAGAATGGAGGGGAGGGATTCTGGATTGGCTTGGAGCGCCTGGAGAGGGTGCTGTGAGTGTTGATCCTCCGGTGCTTGCGGAAATTCGTCGGCAGATAGAGGTATCCATCTCCGTCAAGCGGGCGGTGCTCGATGACAATCTGCTGCTGTCGCAGCTCAATAAGCTGACAGAGCTCTGTATCCGTACCTTGCGCGGTGGAGGCAAGGTGGTGTTCGCCGGAAATGGCGGAAGTTTCGCCGATGCCCAGCATCTTTCTGCCGAGTTCACTTCGCGGTTCCTGTTTGATCGGGCACCTCTGCCATCGCTTGCACTGGGCACAAACAGCTCGGCAATTACCGCAGTAGGTAACGACTACGGGTACGAACAGGTATTCGCACGCGAGCTGACTGCAGTCGCTGGTCCCGGCGATTTGTTCATCCCGCTGTCCACCAGCGGAAACAGCGCAAATATTCTCTCAGCGGCAAGAGTTGCCAGGCAGCGGAACGTTCCCACCATGGCGTTTACCGGTGCCAGTGGCGGCAAGTTATCCGGCATTTGTGAATGTTTGCGCGTGCCGTCGCAAGAAACGCCGCGCATTCAGGAATGCCATATTCTGCTGGGGCACATCTTGTGCGGTCTTGTGGAGCGTGCTCTGTTTGCAGAACCTGGAGATGGCCGATGAAACGGGCGGTGCTGATCATTCAGGCGCGCATGGGATCCAGTCGATTGCCGGGCAAGTCGATGATGGACCTGGCGGGGGCGCCGTTGGTCGGTCGCATTCTGGAGCGCGTCAAGCGTTGTCGGCGATTCGATCAGGTGGTTCTCGCGATTCCTGACACCAGACAAGATGCGGTGTTGCGCGATCTCGGTAACAGCTATGGAGTGCCAGTATTCGCCGGTTCGGAAGATGACTTGGTCGAGCGTTATTATCAAGCCGCCCGCGCCTTCCGCGCAGATATTGTGGGGCGTTTGCCCGCCGATAACGCAACGCCGGAGCCGGCGGAGATTGACCGTATTCTGGAGCATCATCGTTCGCTGGGCCGGCCTGGTTTCTCCTCCAATCTTTCGGTTATCGATGATTCTGGTTATCCGGACGGAATCGGTGCGGAGGTTTTTGATTTTTCATTGCTGGAGGAGGCGCGGGCCCGCCACTTTGCCGCACGTCAGCGCGAGCATGTGCACTTGAACTTCTATGACTACGGCGCCCGCCGCGCCGTGGATGCAGACTGGTGTCCGATCAGCACTGTCCGATGCCCAGTCGAATTCCGTCGCCCGGATCTTGTATTGGATGTGAATACACCATCGCAATATGAATTCATGCGTCAGCTGTACACGTACCTCTATCCGCGGAACCCGAATTTCCATATCACTGACGTCATTCGCTGGCACGACGAAGTCTATCAATCGGTCCGTTGAGTAATGTCGCCCTGATACCGAGAGCGTCTGGCATGAAATCAGCTTCGAAGGATTATCACGACTACGTGTTCCGAGACGGCAAGCTGGTGGGCGAGTTTGAGGACATGTATCGCAATAGCGCCACGGTTCCTTGGCATCAGGATGATCAGGCGCAATGGATGGACATCCGGCTCACATGGACCATGCTGGGCGATATCGGTCGATTCGATGAGGTGCATGATCTGGGATGCGGTACTGGCCATTTCCTGGATTTGTTGTGCAGACATCTTGGAGTGCCGAATTGCCGTGGTTTTGGCTACGATGTGTCTCCTACCGCGTGCGAAATTGCTCAGAGGAACTTTCCTGGCAGCAGTTTCCAGGTGCTGGACCTTACTGCGGGTACCGCGGGCAGCAGCGAGACTGCGCAGCATGCAGTTCGAAGATTGTTTAGCATCAGAGGGACACTCTGGTATGTCTTTCCGCAGCTCCCGACCGTGATTGCGGCAATTCGCCGGCTTATGAGCAACGGTGATCAGCTTCTGGTCGTACAGAACTTCCCGCCATTAGACCGGCCATTTATCGGCAAGGAAGTTATTCCAGATCAGTTGGCGTTGATCCGGCACTTCACAAGTCATTTTCTGGTTTCTCGGCATCTTTGGTATGAGGATCGTTCGAAGACCGCCAATGACAATTGGTTTATTGGTCTTTTCTCCACGAAAGGTGAATAAATGACGTCGCAAGTACGCACGGTCTATTTCAACGGTCAGCTAGTTCCCGAGACCGAGGCGAAGATCTCAATTTACGACTCCGCATTGATGTTCGGAGATATGGTCTTTGAGATGACGCGATCGTTTCGAAAGCGTCAGTTCAAGCTGCGCGAGCATATCGAGCGGCTTTATGCGGGGCTGAAGATACTGCGGATTCCGGTGCAGATGACGCCGCAGCAGTTGGAGCAGGTGTGCTACGACACCATGGACGCCAACGATCACCTGTTCGCGGCAGACGACGAGCACCGCCTGATGATCGACGTATCTCGAGGCCTACTTGGCATTTACCAGGGGATAGAGGGGCTTCATAAGGGCCCCAATGTAATCGTTGCGGATTTTCCGTTGCGTTGGACGGTGGCGGGAATGGGGCAACTATACGATGCCGGCATCAATGCGGTGATTACGTCGCAGCGTGCGTTGCCCGCCTCGCTACTCGATCCGAAGGTGAAGAATCGCAGTCGGTTGCATTATCTGATGGCCAACATCGAGGCATCTCAGGTGCAGGGTAGCAACAACTGGGCGCTGCTGCTGGATCCAGATGGGTTTGTCGCAGAAGGCACCGGCGATAATTTTTTCATTATCAAGGATGGTACGGTCATTACACCTGAGGGCCGGAATGTTCTTCGCGGAGTATCGCGTGCGTATTTGATGCAGGAACTCTGTCCGCAATTAGGAATACCTGTTATCGAGCGAAATATCGATCCATATGATGTTTATACTGCCGATGAAGCGTTCATGAGCGGAACGCCATTTTGCATGCTGCCGGTGACGTCTCTTAACGGTAACCCGATCGGTAGTGGCAAAGTGGGTGGCATCTTCAGCAGGCTCATTGCCGGCTGGAGCGAAAATACCGATGTGGACATCATTGGCCAGATTAAGGGATGGGATGCGGCGCTCGGCTCCGTATCGTCTGATGCGCCGACACCGTACAGGTTCAAGTCCAAGTGATGCCACGCATAGGTTTCATGCAAGGACGCCTGGTGCGGCCGGTGGACGACCGCATTCAGGCTTTCCCGTGGAACGACTGGCGCCAGGAGTTTGCCGTTGGTGAAGCCTGCGGATTGCGCATCATGGAATGGACCCTGGATCAAGACCGCCTTTATGAGAATCCATTGCTGACAGAAGCGGGTCAGGCGGAGATTCGTTCGCTGTGCGGCTGTCATCGCTTCGCCATTCCATCATTAACGGGAGACTGTTTCATGCAGGCTCCATTCTGGAAGGCCACGGGCAGTCAAGCCGATATGTTGAAGGCAGATTTCATCGCCATCGCGCGTGCCTGTGCTTCAGTCGGTATCCACATTCTGGTCGTGCCTCTTGTGGATGGCGGTCGTCTGGAAAGTCAGGCCGAAGAAGACCAGTTGGTGGCATTTCTGCTTGAATTGCAGGGCCTTCTTGCGGAGCTTGGTCTTATTGTGACCTTCGAGTCGGATTTTACTCCGAGTGAAGTTGCGCGCTTCATCAGTCGGTTGCCAGAAGGCGGGTTCGGTATCAACTACGACATCGGTAACAGTGCGGCTCTAGGATATTCTGCTAGCGAGGAGTTCGCCGCTTATGGCCCGCGCATAGTAAATGTACATGTCAAGGATCGGGTGTTGGGTGGTACCACGGTTCCTTTGGGCACGGGTAATGCCGATTTTGAAACCGTATTCTCTCTGCTTGCTCGATGGCGATACCAGGGTAATTTAATATTGCAGACCGCGCGCGCTATAGATGGCGATCACGAAAGAGTGCTTTGTAAGTATCGGGATCAAGTTATTCAATGGATGAATTGTCATGAAGTTGCTATTCGGGCGTAGGCGGAAGCAGTAGTCAGCTCCAAGTATCGAAAGCTGCGTTCTTACAAACAGCGGGTTGGGGATTGTCATTCATGGATATGACTATTGCCGGCAAAGTGGCGTTGGTAACCGGATCTTCGCGTGGAATCGGTCGCGCCATTGCCATTGCTTTGCATCAGGAGGGTTGCAAGTTGGTGCTGAACGGGCGCAATGGCGATTCCTTGCAGGAAGCGGTGGATGAGTTGCCAGGATCGGTGGCCGTACGCGGCGACGTGCAGCAGAAGGAAGAGGCTGTTCGAATTGTCGCTGCAGCGACAGCAGCCTTTGGCGGACTGGACATTGTCGTCTGCAATGTTGGCGGTGGACGTTCTGTTCCGCCGGGTACAGAGACCGCCACGGAGTGGCAACGGATGTTTGCCCTGAATCTCTGGAGCGCGACAAACGTGGTGGAGGCGGCCGTGGGGGAGCTGGAACGCCGTGCGGGCAACATCGTTTGCATATCATCCATTTGCGGCGTGGAGATGGTTCCCGATGCTCCGCTGACCTATTCCTGCGCCAAAGCAGCGCTCAATGCCTACGTGCGTGGCGCCGCCCGACCATTGGGGCGGCGCCACGTGCGCATCAATGCGGTGGTGCCGGGAAACATTCTGGTTGATGACTCGGTGTGGGCGCGCAAGTTGACGGAAGATTCAGAGGTGCTGCAGAAAATGCTTGATCGCGAGGTGTCGCTGCGGCGTTTGGGTACACCAGAGGAGGTCGCCGATTTGGTGGTTTACCTGGCTTCGCCGCGCGCGGCGTTTGCAACCGGCGGCGTATGGACATTGGACGGCGGGCAGCTGCGTTCGTAGAACAACTGGTCAAGAGAGTTGGCATGGCTTTGGAACGATTTTCGTTGTCCGGTAGAACGGCACTGATAACAGGTGCCGGAGGTCTGCTTGGTGTGGAACACGCCGCAGCATTACTGGAGAGCAATGCCGATGTAGTCATTACTGATGTGAACATGTCCCGTTTGCATTCTGCATCGCAGGCTCTTCAGTCTGGAGCAGGAACGGGGCGAGTACACACGATGTTGCTGGATGTCGTGCAGCCCGAGTCCATTCGGGCTGTGGCCAATGAGATTCGCGCTTCGGGGCGACGTGTCGATATTCTAGTCAACAATGCTGCCATTGATCCCAAGGTGACAGCGGAAGCAGGATTGCTCGAGACCTCGCGCCTGGAAAATTTTCCGTTGGCGCAGTGGGAAGCGCAAATCGCCGTTGGATTAACAGGAGCATTTTTGTGCAGTCAGATATTTGGCGCCGCGATGGCGGCAGATGGCAAAGGCGGCGTTATTCTGAATATCGCCTCCGATCTTTCGGTGTTTTCACCCGATCAGCGCTTATACCGCAAGCCAGAGCTGCCGGAGCATCTGCAACCAGTCAAGCCGGTAACATATTCAGTGATAAAAACTGGATTGGTCGGGTTGACACGTTATCTGGCCACCTATTGGGCGGATCGCGGCGTACGCTGTAACGCCTTGTCGCCGGGCGGCGTCCAAACCGATCATTCTGACGAATTTGTTTCGCGCCTCTCGTCCTTGATTCCGCTGGGCAGGATGGCTCGCCGCGAAGAATATCGTGCTGCTGTTCAATTCCTGTGTTCTGATGCCTCGGCCTATATGAACGGCCAGAATGTCGTGATGGACGGCGGGCGTTCTGCTTGGTGAGAGATTGTGTCTCATGCTGAATCTGCTGCGTTATTGTGTCGTCTGTCACTTCAATGGCATGCGGATCGTGGGTGACGGACGAGTTGTAATTGGCGACCACTTTCATTCAGGTTCGGAAATCCTGATCATTACGCAGAATCACAACTACTTTCGCCCCGATGCCCGCTTTGCGCAGCTTTCATCGGCAGGCGTCTATGTCAACTAGCGCAAGTGACGTAAAGCGCTCCGATAGCGCTCTACAGCTGTCAGCTCTAAAGCCACTGCTCATGTTGTGTGGCTCGGAGGAGGTGCTGCTGCTGGCGTATATAGTTTCGGTGGTGTTTGGAGTCAAGCCGATACTTTACGTGGCGTTCGCTTTCAGTCTGCTGGCGGCCAAGTGGCGCTACAGTGATTCGCGTCTCCTGATCTGGTTGGCGCTGATGGCCGGCATCGCTTACTTCTATGCCAAGGTTTCCAACCTCATTCCGGTAATGACATTTGCCGTCGCTGCGATGGGCATTTTCTCGCAACGCACCGGGCTTGATGGTTCCAGGGACTCCGGATTGATCGCTGCGAGACGGATGCTGCTGCTGGCCTCGGTCGTTACGTTGCTGGTGTCTTTTTTCGTTCTCGATCGATTTGATACGGGGCGTTCCACGGCCTCGCACAATTTCATACCTGTTGCAGGCCTGTACCTGCTGCTGGTGGCGGAGGACTATCCGAGATCTCTAAGAATCATCGTGACGCTGGTTCTGGCGGCTTGCACCTTTCTGGCCGGAAGCCGTTCCGGTACAGCCGTATTGGCGCTGGTCTCCCTCTGTCTGTTCCCCCGGCGATGGACTCCGCTGGTCATAGTGCTGTTGGCCGTGACTTTTCTTGTTGCTGTTGACCTGACTACGCAGACGCAGTTCCAGCGCAACTACTTCACGGAATACGATCCCAGGCTGTTCATATGGGCAGAGGTCGCCGATGCGATCATGAATGGCCAATTCTTCCGCCAGGAAAATTTCAGGTTCATGGCGGACTACGCGCTTGAACGGAATTTCCACAATTCATTTCTGGAAGGCTATTACCGACTGGGCGTGCTTTTCCTGATACTGCTGGCGATGCATTTCAGGGTGATTTTCAGTGGCAGAGCCAGTGCCTATCTCAGGCTGGTGCTATTCGCCATGTTGTTGAAAGCTACTGCGGATACCTTTCTCTGGTTTACTCCCGTGGATTTAATCGTATTCCGACGCTATGGCGAACAGCTCTTCGCAGGAAGCAACGCCTAAGGTTGCGTTTCTGATCAACTCCATTGCAGCCGGCGGGGCCGAACGGTCACTACTGCTGCTGGCTGAGTCTTTGGCGCGCCGCGGCCAGCTGCAGGCTTTTGTGACTCTCCAGCAGCATCGTTCGCAATACGAAATCCCCGAGATCTTGCGACCATTGCATCACTGTCTGCGTGTTCGAGGGCTGCTTTCAGCGCTCTTGCGCTATTGGCTTCTGGTGCGCCGGACAGGGATTCAGGTGACCTTTTCAGCCTTGCCGCAAGCGAATTTTGTTGGGGTGGCTGTGGCGGCATTGAGTGGCGGAGTCGCCATGACGTCACAGCGCTTCGTTCTGCATCGATTTTACGGTTCAAGCATTCGGGAATTCCTCAAGAAGCAGTGCATATTGGTGACGCACAGGTTCGCAAATGCGGTGATATGTATTTCCAGGGAGGTCAAGGCCGACCTCGACAGTAGTGGCTACCAGCTATGCCACAAGACGAGAGTACTGTACAACCCGATTGACTGGCGGCCAGATACGCCTTGTGCGCGCAGTGTATTACTGGCGAGTCGTGAGGGCGAAGAAGTGGGCGGGTTACTCAGGCTGGTGACAGCCGGGCGTCTGGTGCCGGAAAAAGGCCTGCTGGAGTTGATCGCCGCGATCGGCGCCTTACGCGCCAGAGTTCCATTGATGCTTGATATTTTCGGCGATGGACCAGAGCGTGAACGTATTCAAGGGCGGATCGAGCTGCTGGGTGCCACGAATTTCATCAGGTTGCGTGGTTTCTCCGCCAACATGGCGTCGGCATATGCCGACTACGATCTTTTCATCTTCAATTCGAATAGTGAGGGCTTTGGGCGCGTGATTTTCGAAGCATTCTCGGCCTCGTTGCCGGTGCTTTATCCAGCGCGGCTCCATGCTCCCGGCGAATTGCTGGCAGGTCTGGATGGTGTTGCGGTATTTCAGTATTGCGATGCTGCAAGTCTGCTCGCGGGCATCCGATCGATTGGTGCCGCGTCACGGCAGAAATTTGATGCCGCGGTTCTTGAGGTTCGCGCGGCACTTTCTGTGGAAACACATGCTGATGGATTTGTTCATGTGCTGCGTACGGTTTCGAAGTGAAGTCGCCGCTGAAGTACCTGGCGGGAAGTGGGCATGGTGGCCGGCGTCGGCGCTGGGTATTTCTGGATGCGGCATTTCCATTCAGTTGTTATGCATTAAGTCACAACCCCAGCGATCGTGATTTTGTGATGTTGGACGAAGAGTCATTCGGGAATGTCGATCGGCGTGCATTGGTCGATATTTTCGGTCCCCGGCGAATCAGGTGGCAGATGTGTGGGCGCCGGGTTTTCAGATTGCTGCGACTTGCTATCGCTGCTTCCCAGATGCCGTGCGTACTCAGTGATCCCTTCGGCAGGGCAGCTCGCATCAGCCATCGCTGCGAAGTTCTGCCGGACGGTGCCGGTACCTTGTGGCTACTGGATCGCACTGGGAAGGATTACTCAATGGATCTTCCGCGGGAGCGGCAATTTGTCACCAAGCCAACGCACGACGGGTTGGCGTATCTGCTCGGGCAAAACTATGTTGAGTTCGGCGCCATTAGTCGAGCGGTCTACCGGGAGCTACTGCAGGAAATCTCACGGAGGCATCCAGGTATCATCCGCTATATTCCGCATCCGCGAGAGAAGACCAGGCCGGAAGACCTGCCGGCTTCATATATATGGACCGATCCGGAATTGCCGATCGAGCTCCGTCTTCTTGGAGATGAGTATCTGCCGGAATTTCTGCTTACGTTTTCGTCGACGGCAACCATCTCTGTTCCCATGTTGTTTCCTTCCATAAAGGTGATCAGCGTCGACGTCAAACTGAAAGCCATCGAGGATCTGCAGATCTTTCTGACCAGTGAGGTCACGGTTACGCATTCAGAATTGTCGGCTTTCATTTACAGATTGCTGGACAGCCACGGCTTGAAAGTGTCGCGCATGGAGCTGGACAACGTGGCGTGCTTGTCGCAATGAAAAGAGCCGCGAAGTCTGCCGGAGTCGTCGCAGGGGAATTGATCAACGGTGGCCAGTTGTCTGTGCTGCTGCTGGCATTACTGGTGCAGGGTTCCACAGGTCTGATTCAGCTGGCTGGCTACGCAGACTTCAGAGGTGTCGACTATGTGTCGTTTACCTCGCACTTCATCGTCGGCGCACTGGTCGCCAATGTGCTGTGCTTGAATACCGAGGCACTGATTTTGTCTGGCAAGATATCCGGATCAGGATATCGACTTCTTTTATTCTGCGGGATACTGGGCCTCGTGTTGTCTGGTGTCGAGCCGATCTTGCTGAGCAGTAGTGTTCCATCCTCAGCGTTGTTTGCCTGTTGGTTTTTCTGCAGCCGGATGTTCCTGGCATTGTTCGCGCGCGTGGCGCCTTCTCCGAGAGTGATAATTCCTTGTGGGGTGGCTTTGGTGGCGCTGTTTTTCTTGCGGGCAGGGATATTTTTCAATGTCGCTTGCTATCTTTCCACACTACTTGCAGTGGCGGCTGTCATCGCCAGACGGATCGTGGTGGAAGACAAGGGATTGACGCTGTCGCTGTGGGCATCCCTGCGTACCTTTGCAGGGTACATACCCCATACTGCTGCTGGATTCATCCTTTCCTACAGTGACCGCTATGCAGTCATCCACTTCCATCCGACGTCAGCTGCTGAGGCCTATTTGCGGATAGCCCAGCTGGCATCTTTGGCAGCATTTGGCGTTTTCCCGATCGTCTACGCGATCCGAACCAAAATCATCAATATGTCCCGGGTCCCGACGGATATGGCGATAGCTCTGATGTCAGCGACCATAGCGGTTGGTATTGGCATTGCTTTTGTTGGTGCGTTCTTTTTTGTTGAGGTGATTTTGGTCAAGCGAAGCCTGTCTGAAGTACCGGTTGCACCGGCGTTCGTTCTCGCGATGGTCTCCGCTGCAGCGTTTGCGCAGATGTACCAGGCCTTTTCGATGCGGATTTTCATGACCAATAACTATGGTTTCATAAATCGAGGTACCATTGTTGGCGCGTTGCTGTCATTGGCTGTCGCGGCAATTGCCATAGGGCTCGATAGTGCGGTGAGCTGGATATCGCTGGTGCCACTCGTTGGATGGGCTCTGGTGTATTTCAGGGTTATCTGGTTCTTCCGTCGCGAACGGATGGGCGCCGCGAATGCTGTCGATGACGAAGTTCCGTCACGGGAACGGTACTGAAGATGTGTGGCTTTGCGGGGTACCTGGGCGGCGATTGGCAGGACGGCGTGGAAGGGGCGCGTCAGCAGCTGACTCGAATGAACGATCAGTTGACCAGGCGTGGTCCGGACTCCTGCGGCTACTGGCTTGATGAATCGAATGGCATTGCCTTGGGCCACAGGCGCCTGGCGATTCTGGAGCTGTCGGATGCCGGCGCGCAGCCGATGCGATCCAGGTGCGGCGACTACGTCCTGGCCTTTAACGGTGAAATCTACAATCACCTGGATCTGCGTTCAGAGCTGGGGCGACTTACGCAGCCACCAGAATTCGTCGGACGGTCGGATACTGAAACGTTGTTGGCTGCGTTTTCCGAGTGGGGCATTCGATCTACCATTGAGCGGTGCATCGGTATGTTTGCCTTTGCTGTGTGGAACCGATCTGATCGGACCCTGACGCTGGGGCGCGATCGGTTTGGTGAAAAGCCGCTCTATTATGGTTGGCAAGGACGCGGAAAGGATGCCGTCTTGCTGTTTGGTTCTGAATTACAGGCACTCAAAGCCCATCGATCATTTGGAGCGGAAATAGACCGGAATGCGCTTTGTCTATTAATGCGCCACAACTATGTTCCCAGCCCATATTCAATTTTTAAAGGCGTTCAAAAGTTGCCCGCTGGGTGTCTTGTTACGATCTCTCAAAGGCAGCCGCATGCTGCTCCAGTCTGCTACTGGTCTGCTGCTGGCGTCGCCGTTTCCGGAAGCGAATCGTCACTTGCGGTAACGCAAGAGCACCCAGTTGAAGAACTGGAAGCGTTGCTGAAATCTGTTGTAGGCCAGCAGATGGTGGCAGACGTTCCGCTCGGTGCCTTTCTCTCGGGCGGCATCGACTCTTCGCTGATCGCCGCGCTGATGCAGTCGCAATCAGCGCGGCCAATAAAGACCTTCACCATAGGGTTTAACGAAGCTCAATACAATGAAGCGAAACATGCCAAGGCTGTAGCTCGACACCTAGGCACTGAACATACCGAGCTGTATGTCACGCCACGGGAAGCCATGGACGTGATTCCGACATTGCCTGGAATTTACAGTGAGCCATTTTCCGACTCGTCGCAGATTCCGACTGTGTTGGTCGCGCGATTGGCTCGACAGCATGTGAAAGTCGCGCTTTCTGGAGATGGTGGTGATGAGCTGTTTGGTGGTTACAATCGCTATGTGCTGGCGAATCGTCTGTGGGGAGGGTTATCTCGGTCGTCACCGAACGCCCGGCGCATCGTCGGCAGACTGTTGACCAGTATCGGGCCGGACAAATGGAACGATTGGTTTTCTATCGTGCAGTGGCTGCTGCCGGCTCGATTCCGACAGAGCAATTTAGGCGACAAGATACATAAAGGTGCGGCCGTGGTTGCGGCTCCGACGCTGGATTCTCTCTACTTGGGGTTAGTGTCTCACTGGGATGATCCTGCCAGCATGGTGCTTGGTGGATCTGAGAGTCCCACTATGCTGACTGGTAACGTACCTGATCTGCGTGGTCTTGGTGGAATTCAGCGTATGATGATACTCGACGCACTGACGTACCTTCCTGATGATAACTTGACCAAAGTGGATCGTGCTGCGATGAGTGTCTCTCTGGAGAGTCGCGTGCCGTTTCTGGATCATCGTGTATTCGAATTCGCGTGGCGACTTCCACAGTCATTGAAGATGCGACGTGGTGTCGGCAAGTGGATTCTGCGAGAGGTGCTCCATCGGTATGTGCCCAAGGCACTGATCGAACGGCCGAAGATGGGGTTTGCTGTCCCGCTTGACTCGTGGCTGCGCGGACCATTGCGTGATTGGGCGGAGGCATTGCTGGACCCGGCACGTCTGGCTCGCGAAGGATTCTTTGACCCAGCGCCGATTCGTAGAAAGTGGAGCGAGCACGTCTCGGGCAGCAGGAACTGGCAATATCACCTGTGGGACGTTCTCATGTATCAAGCCTGGCTGGAGGCGAGTCGAGCGTCGGTTGTGCCTTCCAGGTAGCGATTCTGGGTGCTGGGCCTTCTTGAGGCGGGCGTGCTTTGCTTGACGGAGCTGGAACGGCATGCATTTGGTCTTCGTTGTCAATCATGTGGCCTTTTTCGTCTCGCATAGACTGCCCATAGCGCTCGAGGCAAAGCGCCGCGGATGGCGGGTGACAGTTCTCACGGGGCAACCCGGCAGCGAGTCAATGGAGCGCCTCGCCATGAAGGCTCTGGGCGATGCCGGAGTTGTGCATCACCGATTTGGGTTTGGTAGTTCTACTCTCAATCCCCTGCGGGAACTCTGGGCGTTGCTGGGGATGTGTTGGGTGCTCAGGCGTTTGCGTCCAGATGTGGTTCACTGCGCCTCCCCAAAGGGTGTGATTTATGGAGGGATTGCTGCAAGAATTTGTCGAGTACCGGCGTTGGTACTGGCGGTATCGGGGATGGGATATGCATTTACTGGCGGTGATGCGGCAGGTTGGCGCCGACGTATCCTCGGGAGCTTGATAACCGTTCAGGCACGGTTGGCTTTTCGGCATCGTAACCGGAAGGTGATTGTCCAGAACACGGATGATCGCAACTGGATAATTCGTCGACACTTATGCCCCCCGGAGGACATTGAGTTAATTCCCGGATCGGGTGTTGACCTGGTTGCGCTAGATCGGGATTCGCCAAATGGAAAACAACCAATCGTGGTTTTCCCGGCTCGCCTGCTTCGAGACAAGGGAGTAACTGAATTTGTTCAGGCTGTTCGGCTCATTCGGGGAAAGGTAAGCGGGTGGCGATTTGTACTTGCTGGTGCCGGTGATTATCGCAACCCGTCTTGTGTTTCTCGTGCGGAGATTGAAGGCTGGGTTTCGGAGGGTGTGGTGGAATGGTCAGGGCATGTCGACGACATGACGTCCTTGCTATCGGAGGCAAGTATTGTTTGCCTGCCGTCTCATCGCGAAGGATTGCCTAAAGCCTTACTCGAAGCCGCAGCGGCCGGGTGCGCGGTGGTTACTACTGACGCCATCGGCTGCCGGGAATCCATTGTTGCAGGTAAGACGGGGGATCTCGTTGCTGTTGGGAATATTGATGCATTGGCTGAGGCTCTGTTGGCGCTGATTTTGGATACATCTCGTCGCCAGTCCTATGGAACCTCCGGTAGACTTCTTGCGAGAGAAAAGTTCGGCTTGGAATCGGTGCTGGCTGCTATCTTTGACTTGTATGCAGCATTGCTGCGACGTACGTGATACCCAGATTGGTCGAGGTCAGTGTGTCGAAAAAGAAACTTATCCTGCTTGAGCTTAATGAAATAAATTTCGATGTCGTGCAGCGTTATCTGGATACGCGAACTGACGCTTTTCCGGCGTTGCGCCGCCTGATGGCAAGTCGCCGGATTCGCACGACCAGCGAGAATCGCTATGAGCTACTGGAGCCATGGATCCAGTGGCCTTCGGTTCATACAGGCATGTCCTTCGAGGAACATGGAGTGTTCCGGCTTGGCGACATGGCGCTTGCAGATAAGCCTCAGTTCTTCGAAGAGTTAGAGCGGCGCGGCTGGAGGGTCGGGGCGGTATCTCCGATGAACGCGGCGAACCGACTGAGAGAGTCGGTATACTTTATTCCAGACCCATGGACATCCACGCCGACGGATGGCTCCTGGTGGAGCCGTGCGTTGGGTGCGGCGATCTCTCAAGCAGTTAACGACAATGCTCAGGCTCACATTCAGCCGCGCAGCATTCTCCATCTGCTGTTGGGGCTGACGCGGTTTGCACAGCCAAAAAACTATCTGGAGTATTTTCGACTCGCGATTCGATCGCGCGGTGCGCCTTGGAGAAGAGCATTGTTTCTCGATCTATTCCTGCATGATCTTCATCTGGGTCTTTTCCTCGCAAGGGACGCAAATTTTTCCGTATTGTTCATGAACGCTGGCGCGCACATTCAGCATCACTATTTCCTGAATGCTGAGCCGCTGCGGGAAGAGATTGCAGCGCGAAATCCAGAGTGGTACGCGACATCAGACTCTGATCCAGTTGCTGAAATGCTCGCTGTCTACGACCGCGTCATCGCTGACTATCAGTCACTGAAAGGCGTTGAGGTTATTGTTGCGACAGGTTTGTCGCAAAGCCCTTACGACAGGGTCAAGTACTACTATCGTCTCAAGGATCATTCAGCATTCCTTGGGTTAATCGGGGTGAAACCCTCAGTCGTACTGCCGCGTATGACGCGAGACTTTTTAGTGAAATTCTCCGACGTAAATAGTGCGGTCCAGGCAGAACAGCGGCTTGCTGCCGTATTCGCAGGCGCGGAGCGCGTTCGCCTGTTTGGGGAAATCGATAATCGTGGCACCAGTCTTTTTGTGACGTTGACGTATCCTGATGAGATTGGACCGGGAACTGAGTTTCATATGGATGGCCTCAGCCGGAAATTGGCTCCTCATGTGGCATTTGTGGCCATCAAGAATGGTATGCATCAGGAAGGAGGGTTTGCATTTTTCAGCGATGGTTTGGCGCGACTGGCGCCTGAGGAGGGTGCTCACGTCAAGGAGTTGCACGTCTCTGTCATGGAATTTTTTGGGGATCCGGCTAAGGTCTGATGTAATGAACGGGTGTATGATCCACGGTGGCTCATGTATGCAATGGAGATGCGCAAAATGAGCTGCTGCCTTACGTATAATCAACTGATGATCTCTCGCAAGACGCTCGCGTTCAGGCGTTTTGCGTCATCCTGTTAGAGGTGCAACACAGTCCATGCTCAGAGAGATCATTCGTCTCATGCTCTTGGGTATGGTCCTGTTATCGCTGGCGGCATGCGATGAAAGCGACGGTCAATCGGCGGTCGTCAGCGTGGCTGATCGGCCGTTTGGTGCGATCGATATTCAGAGCGTCCAAATTACGAGAAATGGGGACCTGACACCTGGCTTGCCAGTTCGATACGAGTCTTTTGACATGCCTCGACTGGATGAGCTGAGAATACAGGAGAATCTGGAAGCAGTAATTGCAGGAGGAGAGGATGAATTTGAAAAGATGCTGCTCCTGAAAGACTGGGTTGCAGCTCAATGGCCGCACGGCAATCCGGATCCATACCCACCATGGGATGCAATTACCATTCTCGACTGGATTCGCCGGGGCGTGACAGGCGGATTTTGCGGCCAATACTCGCAAGTGCTGTTGCAGTCTCTTGCGGCGCTGGGCTTCAGCGCTCGGTACGTTGAGATTGGCTGGCATGCCAACCCCTATGCACATTTCGTGATCGAAGTATGGTCGAACCAGTTCGACAAGTGGATCATGATGGACGCTGATTACAATGTGCATTTCGAGCGTCGTGGACTGCCGCTCAGTGCACTCGAAATTCACGACGCATACATTAATTCGGATCTGGATGATGTCGTCGCGGTATTGGGATCGTTTCGCGAGGGGCATTCTGATCCGGAGGCTTGGGCGTTCAGGACAGCCGAGCTTTACTACTACATGAGAGTACATCTCAAGGCAGATCACCTTTCTGTTCCTGACGAACCACCGTTTGACCGCTTCAATGACATGGTGGAATGGCAGGATCAGCAGACTGTCATGTGGGAGATAAGCGAAATCACGTCTTCATATCCGAAGGTACGGTTGACCAATCTGCGCAGCAGCGATCGCGTGGATTTTGCAGGCAAGGTGAATCAGGTGCATGTAGTGATCGAGTCCTGGTCGCGCAATGAAGTCATCCTCAGATTCGAAAACAATGTGGTCCAATTCGATCGGTACCAGTTCCGGGAGGTTGGATCACGGGCGATCAACGCAGAATGGCGGGATTTTGATGGTGCTGTGTTTCGTTGGATGCCGTCACGGATGGCGACGACGCTGGAAGTCCGCGGAATGAACATACGGGGTGTTTCGGGACCCGCATCGGTTGTCAGTATTTATCCCGAACCGGGGAGGTTTTTGCAGGCGGGCGAACATGTAATCGCATCGAAGTAAGCTTAGCTTTGGCTCTGTGGGTGGGTACGCAGCGGCACCACGGTGCGTGCGGCGGATCTGCGCCCAGACATTGGCGGGGCCGTTACCTTTTCATGCAGCTCTGACCACATCAAGTCATGCATCCGATCCGCTGGGTGGAATTCCGGCACTGCAGACACCAGCACATCACGGATACGGTCGCAGTCAAATTGCTCCAATGCCTTCCGCATTTCTGACAGCAATTGCTGCACTTCCAGCCAGCTTGGTGCGCGCTCAAAAGCGCGCATGATCATCGGGTGTTCGGTTCCTGAGACGTTCTCGCCAATCAGCAATTCTTCGTAAAGCTTTTCGCCGGGACGCAGCCCGGTGTACTCGATTGCAATGTCGCCATCCGGAAATTCTTCGCTGCGCACTGTCAGTCCGCTCAAAGCAATCATGCGGCGGGCCAAGTCGTCGATCTTGACCGGCTGGCCCATATCCAGAACAAACACCTCGCCGCCCTTGGCCATCGAACCGGCCTGCAACACCAGGGAAGCCGCTTCAGGAATCGTCATGAAGTAACGACGGACCTCCGGATGGGTTACGGTCACTGGCCCGCCGATACGAATTTGCTTGCTGAAAAGGGGAACCACTGAACCAGAGGAACCAAGCACGTTGCCAAAACGCACCATGCACATGCACGTGGTTTGTTGGCGCATCTGCAACGCCTGTAGGACGATTTCGGCAAAGCGTTTGCTGGCCCCCATGATGTTGGCGGGATGAACTGCCTTGTCCGTAGAGACCAGCACGAACGTTTCAACGCCCGCCTCGATAGCGGCTTCGGCGGTGTTCCAGGTAGCCAGCACGTTGTTGTTGATGCCTTCTACGAAATTCTGTTCGACAATCGGTACGTGCTTGTAGGCAGCGGCGTGATATACCGTTTGCACACCGTAGATCTTCATGATCTCCAGAATATGCGCACGGTGTTGCGCATTTCCCAACAGAGCGACCAATTTCACCTTCAACGCCTTGTTGACTACGGCAGAGTGCAACTCCCGCTCGATGTCGTAAAGCGCAATCTCCGACAACTCGAACATGATCAGCTGGTTGGGTTCTTCCTGAATGATCTGTCGACAAAGTTCTGAGCCGATGGATCCGCCGGCGCCCGTGACCATGACGCACTTGCCCCGGATACTGACGCCCAGCAGGCGTGACTGAGGAGTTACAGGGTCGCGGCCCAATAGATCCTCAATTGAAATATCACGTAAGTCCGTGAGCGTGGCGCGGCCGGACAGAATGTCGTTCAAGTCAGGGATCGTCTGAACATGCACACCAAAATCAACCATCTGGCGGATGATCTCGGCACGGCGACGACGTGAAGCGCCTGGGATCGCCAACAACACGTTTGCCACTGCATGCTCTTGAATGATGGCTGGCAGATTGCTCGGCGATACAATGCGGACGCCGCCAATTGTGGCACCATGCGACGCCGTTTTTTCATCAACGTAGGCGACCGGGTACATCTTGCTGCCGGCAGCCAATGCGATCGCGAGTTGGGCTCCCGCTTCGCCCGCTCCGTAAATGACTACCGGCTGTTGTGCAGGGCCGTGCAGCGACAAAATCCATCGTGCCACCAAACGTGTAGCCAATACCCAGGCCAGTACGTTCAAGCCATAGATGATTGCCACCGATCCGGAAACCAGTTGTGGCGCCAGTGCCTGGCCGATCAGCCAGACAAATAATGACGAAGCAATACCGCCGCCAAGGATCGCCCACAGGATCTGAAAACCAATGAATCGGGTAATTGAGCGATAGAGGCCAAGCTTCAGGAATACCAGAACACTGATTATCGTGGCTCCGGCGTAAAACCAGATGAAACGCTGCGGTCCGCCTGACAGATCGTCGTATTTGAGCGCGACAGCCAGCCAAAGACAGGCGGGAATCATCAGTCCGTCAGCCACCAGCAGCAGAGCCCGCTTGGTTCTGCGCGGCAAGGCTATCAGTCTGCTGCGTAGTTGTTTGTGGTCTATGTAATGGACAAAGCTCTCTGACATAGCGACAGACGTCCCGCATCTGGCACCTGCCTGGTGGCGTGGGTGTCACACTATGCGGGTTGCTCCCCCCTTTATTTCTTCGGCATCAGGAATATACACGCGCACCGGAACTTGGCAAAGTTGACAGGTACTGAGGAGCATTGCTGATGATCCTGGTGACGGGTGGCACAGGCTTTATCGGCCGTCGCCTGATTGAGCGCCTGCTGGGAGGGGGGCGGGCGGTGAGGGCCAGCATCCGGCGACGCCCTCCTGAGCCTGCAGCCGGGACGCAGGCCGCCGTTGAGGTTGGCGATGTGAACGGTGATACGGACTGGACTGAGGCGCTGCATGGCGCAAGCGTCGTGGTTCACCTCGCTGCAAGGGCGCATGTCATGCGGGATACCGCCAATGATCCGTTGGCGGAGTATCGTCGGGTCAACGTTGCGGGCACGATCAACCTCGCAAGGCAAGCTGCCGCATCGGGTGTCAGGCGGTTCGTATTTGTCAGTTCCATCAAGGCGCATGGGGAGGTAACGGGTGTCGGCAGCGCATTCAGTGCCGCCAGTGCGCCGGCGCCCATGGATGCCTACGGACTTTCCAAGCGGGAGGCGGAGCAGGAACTTGCGAAGCTGGCGCGCGACACCGGTATGGAATGGGTCGTCGTTCGTCCGCCGCTCGTTTACGGCCCTGGCGTCAAGGGCAACTTCCTGGCCCTGATGCGTGCGGTTCATCGGGGCATGCCGCTGCCGCTCGGCGCCATTTACAACCGGCGCAGTCTTGTCGCGCTGGACAACCTGGTGGATCTGCTGGCAACTTGCATTGATCACCGCGCAGCTGCGAATCGTGCGTTCCTGGTATCCGATGGCAGTGACCTTTCGACGACCGAACTGTTACGGCGCATCGGCGTGGCGTTGGGCAGGTCAGCGCGGCTGATTCCAGTGCCGGAGCCGTTGTTACGCTGGGGGGCAAAGGCGCTGGGTCAGCCGGCAGTTGCACAGCGCCTGTGCGGTTCGCTGCAGGTCGATATCAGCGAGACCCAGCGGATTCTCGACTGGGCACCGCCCGTCACCGTTGATGAGGGTCTCCGCAGAACAGCGGAGGCGTTCCTGTATGAAGAGGGCGTTTGATCTGTGCTTGGCGACGGTTCTGGCGGTGGTTTTGCTCGGGCTGGCGCTGCTGGTTGCCCTGGCTGTCAAACTTACGTCCCGGGGGCCGGTTATCTACTGGTCCGAGAGGGTTGGTCGGCACAACTCGCGATTCATGATGCCGAAGTTCCGGTCGATGCGGGCTGGCACGCCCGTGGTGGCCACACATCTGCTGACGAATGCGGATGCCTGTCTGACGCCGATCGGTTCGTTGCTGCGCAGGAGCAGTCTGGACGAACTGCCGCAGCTGTGGAGCGTCCTGGTGGGCGATATGAGCCTGGTGGGGCCGCGACCCGCGTTGTTCAACCAGGAGGATCTCATAGCGTTGAGAACCGCCAGGGGCGTGCACGTGCTCAGGCCGGGCCTGACGGGTTGGGCGCAGGTCAATGGGCGCGACGATCTGCCGGTTTCCGAGAAGGCCGGTCTGGATGCTGAATATCTGCGACGCCGCTCGTTCTGGCTGGATCTGCGGATTCTGTGCATGACTGCGGCCAAAGTCGTGCGGGGCGCTGGCGTGGCCCACTGACTACTCCCGACGCTGCCAGCCTTCCCACACGAACGGGTAGCTGAAGGTGGAGTAGTGGGTCTTCTCGATCCCTGCGATGAGTTCCTGACGCAACTTGCGCGCCAGCTTGCGGGATATCGGCCGGTCATGGAACTGCACCATTACTTTCTTGCAGCGTCGCAGCAGGTCCAGTTCCAGCATTCGTTCCAACAGCGGATATTCCCCGCCTTCGATGTTTATCTTCAGCAGATCAATCTCCCCATCGATGGCTGCGAATGCCTCGGCCACATCCTGCATATGCACAGGGAGGCGTTTCCTGGTGGAGCCGAATTCCGAAGATCCGAGCCCCGCTATGCTCATCGAGGTCTCATAGGTGTGGTTGCTGAGGCCGACCTTGTACAGCCGGACCTTGTCACTGCCCTTGAATCGTTGTTCCAGCAGCGCGAAATGGTTGGGCATCGGTTCATAGCAATGAATCCTGCACTGGTACCGGTGCAGCAGCTTGTCCGCATATTCGCCGTCGAAGGCGCCGACATCGAGCACCAGACTGCCGGAGTCCAGGACATGCTCGTGAAGATGTTGCTCGCCGTTCTCGAAGAACCGCACCATCTCCGGGTTGTATCGGGAGTGCCGGAGGTACATGGCTCCGGACGCCAGTCTGGGATCTGCCCTGAGCATGCGTCGCCAGTAATAGAAGTTCGGACTCCAGAGTGCACCGTTGCGCAGGGCCACCAGTCCTTCCCGCAGGTAGTGACGACTCTTGCCTCCGAATGCCCATACCTGCCGCACGCAGTTTTCAAGCATGATTTTCGACAAACCGATTGGATGGCCTGCGGGGAAGCTTTTGAAGAGCATACGAGTTGTCCAATGCGTTTTCCATTTGATCAGATACGGTGAGGACATCTTCAGGCGCGGACGCCCGAATTTCTCTGTAATTTCTCCGGTAGGTCCTCGGATTTCGCAGAAGGCAAAAGCAGTCGGTTCATGGCGGTGATACGCGCGCGTAAAGCCAAACTCCGATACGTAGGTGGCCTGATAGATATTGCGGGGCTGGAATCTCTTGAAATCAATGGCGGCAAGTGCTTCCCGGCGGTACTTGCCGATGTGCGATTCCCAGATATGGGTTCCGTCGATCTTTTCATGCAGGAAAAGGGCGGCACTGCGTCCGCGACAATCTTCGAAGGCAATCTCAAATACCCGGCAATCAACAATTTCACAGGAATGGGGTAGCAGAAAGAAGTTTTCACAAGCGGTATTGTCGTACGCCCAAAGCAGTCCGCCGAATTCAAACGAATTGCTTTCCAGTCTGCCCAAGGTGATTGGCAAGTGGCGGTATCTGGCCAGCACCTCCTGATACAGCGGCTCAACTTCGCTGCGGTATTGGTTGATGACCACACAGATCTGGTAGCGCGCGTAGTTGCCAAACGAGGCAAGAAGATTGTCCAGGAACTTCAGTCCCGAGACATGGCTGGGGATGACGATCAGATCGTTACCGCCACCGCTGTCTGCAGGCTTGTCCGGAGTTTTCTCTGCAACTATGATCACTGGATCGTGTGCAATATCGGTTGTTTGTTGTTTTGCTTCAGATCACTGACGCCGGATTCGGTCCGCGGCAGGCGTGTGCTGGAGGCAGGTTCCGCCAATGTCAACGGCGGAGTGCGGGCAGCGTTACAGCGCTGGGAACCGGCAGAGTATGTGGGTATCGACATCGCGCCTGGCAAAAACGTGGACCTTGTCTGTTCCATAGAAGACATACCTGAACAATTTGGTGCGAACTCTTTTGACGTGGTGATTTCGACCGAGGTGCTGGAGCATATTCGAGATTGGAAGACTGCGGTCAGGAATCTGAAGTATGTATTGAAACCCGGCGGACAACTGCTGCTGACGACCAGGTCATATGGAATGCGATACCATGGCTACCCGCAGGATTTCTGGCGGTTCGAGGATGAGGATTTCCAGCGGATATTCGCCGACATGGATATCCTCGCTCTTGAAAAGGACACGGACCTTCCAGGCATCATGATCTCTGCGCGCAAGGTCACGGGGGCAACTGAAGTGGCTCTGGATGATATCCTGATCTACAGCATTGTATCCGGAGCCAAGCGAGCGTCGGTTCTGGACAGCGATCTGCGCGGGCGGCACTTCAGGCGGTTGCTGAGGCGTGAAAGGCTCTGTAGTTACCTGGAACGGCTTTACTACAGGGTTCTTAATGTCGTGAGAATTTACTGAGCGGTCTCGCGTGATGACTTGCGCTCCGTCGGTTGGTATTGTCATCGTCAACTACAATAGCGGCGCATGGGTCGAAGGACTGCTTGATTCGCTGGCCAGCCTCAACTATCCGAATGTAGCGCTGATAGTTGTGGACTCTGCCTCTGCAGACGGCTCTCTGCAACTGATCCAGCGCCGTCGGCCGGATGCGATCATGGTGTGTCCCGGCGACAACGTAGGCACCGCGCGTGGCAATAACCTGGGCGCGCAGATCTGTCTGGACCGCGGATTCGACTACATTCTCTTCCTGAACGATGACACCACCCACGAGCCCGATTTCCTGCGGCGGTTGATTGATGCGGCGGATCCGCGCACCTTGACTGTGCCGCGCATCCTGTATAGCGAAGATCATCGGCTCATCAATACACACGCCGGTGATTTCGATTGGGACCTCGGTCTGTTCCGCAATACCTACCATGGTCGGCCGGATGGTCCCGAGACGCGGCAGCCCCGTACTCTGCAAACCGCCAGCTTCTGCTGCCTGCTGATGCCGGCACAGGCATTCCGCGACGCGGGTCCGCTGGATGAGAAATTCTTCATGTACTACGAGGAAACCGACCTGCTGCAGCGAGTGCTGATCGCTGGCTACAGGATGCTTTATGTGCCGGAGGCCGTCATCTATCACCGCGAAAGCGCTTCGAGCGGCGGTGGCTGGGTCACTCCATTCAAGCTTTACTATGGGACGCGCAACCGTCCCTATCTGGTGCGCAAACACGCCCGGTCTCGATTACGCTATGCGATATTCGTGCTGTATTACAGCGTGACGCGTTTACTGCATGCGGTCCGCTATATCCTCCGTGGTCAACTGCGACTGCTGCGCGCAATGATGCTGGGAATGCGCGACTATTGCAGCGGACGCATGGGGCATACGCTGGATGTGCGGGACTTCTGATCCAGGTGTCATTGCGTATTGCCATCGACGCATCGGCCGTACCGCAGCAGTCCGCGGGTGCTGGTGTCTACACCTGTCAGCTGGTGCGTGCACTCGCCGCACTCGGAGCGCCCCATCAACTTGTGGTGTTCGCCCGACCTGGGTTGTTTGATGATCTGTCCGGGCAGCACTTGGAGCTGGTCTCCGTCAACATGCCGACCCGCAGTGGTCGGCTGATCTGGGAGCAGACCCAGTTGCCCCGGTTGTTGCATCGCCTGCATATTGACGTACTGCACTCTCCACATCATCACACACCTGTTGCCGGTCGGCTTCTGTACGGCGCCCGTACCAGACTTGTTGTTACGTTGCATGATCTGATATTCATGCTGCTCCCCGAGCGATATTCACTTGCACGGTGGCTATACATGCAAACGGTAACCCGAGTTTCGGCACGCGCCGCAGATGCTTTCATTACACCATCGAAGACCGTACGTGACGATGTCATCCGGAAGCTCGGCATTCGTGCCGATCGTGTCGTGGCCATTCCTGAGGCGGCATCGCCGGACTATGTGCCGGCGTCACCGGCACGGGTCGAGCAGCTTCGCGCACACTATGGACTGCCGCACCGGTACATGCTGAGTGTTGGCACTCTGGAGCCGGGCAAGAACCGAACGCAGCTGTTGCGAGCGATGGCGCTGCTGCGCGACAGCGGCGTCGATTGCCACCTGGTGATCGCTGGGCAGCCTGCGTGGAATCACCGGTCTGATTACGATCTGACAGATCAGTTGCAGCTGCGCAACCGTGTGAAGTTTCTCGGCTATGTTCCCGCCCTGGACATGCCGACGCTTTACAGCGGCGCCTTGTTGCTGGTCTTTCCCTCTCTGCATGAGGGATTCGGTCTGCCAATACTGGAAGCCATGGCCTGTGGTGTACCGGTAGTCACATCGAATCGGTCCGCGACCGCAGAGACGGCGGGTGACGCTGCTCTGCTAGTCGATCCGGGCGATGCTGCTGCGCTTGCCGAAGCGATGGAGTTGCTGCTCGGCGACGCGGCGTTGCGCGCTGATCTGCGCGCGCGCGGGCATGCGCAGGCGGCCAAGTTTTCGTGGCAACGGACCGCACGTGAAACGCTGCAGCAGTATGAGCGCGTAGCCGTGTCATGAACCAGACACCCGTCGTCAGCGTCGTTATCGTGACTTTCAATGGCCTTGACTGTGTCCGAGGCTGTCTGGCCTCGATCTATCGGCATATGCACAATGTCGCGACAGAGGTCATCGTCGTCGACAATGCATCAGCGGACGGCACGCCCGACATGATCGCCGCCGAGTTTCCGCAAGTCCGGTTGATCCGACGCCGGACCAACAGCGGATTCTCCGGTGGCGTGAACGAGGGTATCGGGTGCGCCCACGGGCGGGTCTATTTCATTCTCAATCCCGACACAGAGATCGGCGGCGATGTACTGTCACCCATGCTTATGTATCTGGAGCGACATCCCGATGTGGGTTTGCTCGGGCCGAAACTCTTGAACACGGATGGAACCGTCCAGCTCTCATGCCGTGCTTTTCCGGATTTCGGTGCCGCTCTGTTCGGGCGCAATGCCTTGCTTACGCGACTTTTTTCCGGTAGCCAGGCTTCCAGCCGCTTTCTGATGAAGGACTTTGCCCGCGATACCATCCGCGATGTCGATTGGCTGTCGGGCGCAGCCTGGTTGCTGCCGCGCCCGACGGTGGATGCGGTTGGCATGCTGGACGAGGCGTATTTCTGGTCGGTCGAGGACGTCGATTACTGCCAGCGTGTCCATCGTGCGGGTTTGCGTGTGGTTTTTTTTCCTGACACAAGCCTGTTGCACAGAATCGGCGGCAGCTCGGCGAGCGCACCGGCGCTGGCGATCATCGCACGACATCGAGGGTTATGGCGTTACTACAGGAAATACATGCGACCTGCGGATGTGTTTACGCAAATCATTCTGGACGGGACAGTGGCGGTAGGAGTCCTGATGCGTTGTGGTGCGCACCTGATTGCCTGCGCGATGCGGAGTCGCGGCTGATGGCAAACGTGCCGATGCTATGTATTGGCCATAGCCATCTGTTCTGCGTTCAATCCGCAGCGGTTGCGCAGGGCGTCGCTATCGACGCCATCAATTTCTGGGAGCGCAGAGATTTGCTGAAGGATCTCCCAGGTTTGCCGACGGGGTTGGAGCAGCGACTTCGCGAACATCCTGGCACCGTGTACTCCTTCGTCGGAGGCGCAGCGCATAGTGTCCTGGGTTTGCATGCTCATCCGCGGCGCTACGATTTCGTGTTGCCGGAGGCTCCAAACCTGCCACTGGATTCGAAAGCAGAAGTGCTGCCTGTGGATGCGGTGCGTACCATCCTCAGTCAGGGTATCCAGCCGGAACTGGAATTGATGAAAAACCTGCGGGGGCTGGCGCAACATCGGGTGGTGCACCTCGAATCACCGCCACCTTGCGATGACGCAAGGGTTATGGCAGCCGCCAGATTGATCCAGGAATATCTTCTTACCCCTCGCGGGGGTTACCTGCCGAGTACCGGCTGGTTCACAAGATTCAGACAAAGAATTGCCCTCAGACTGCGGTTGTCAGGCAAGGTGGACGATACTGCTTCAATGGTTCGGCATTACAAACTGTGGCGCCTGCATTCCGAGATTGTGGCCGGCTTCTGTGCCGAGTCGGGCATCGAGTTTATCCCGAATCCTGATCAGGCCACCGATTCGCGAGGTTTCATTCGGACTGAATTCCTTCGGGATGGAGTCCATGCGAATCGCCGTTACGGCGAGTTGTTGCTGCAGCAGATGGGGGAATTGGTGTGAGCCATCCTTACAGCGGAATTCCAGAATATCGCCGCTGGAAACTAGCGGTGGCGGGTGTGCAACCAAGTGAACTCGATCCTGTCGTCAGGTTTCCGTTCGTCATTTCGCCGGATCACAAGGTTGCGGTGGCCGGCAGCTGCTTCGCGCAGCATGTCGCACGGCGTCTGCGGTCACGCGGACTCAATTTTTTCGACGTTGAGCCGGCGCATCCGCTGCTGCCTGACGACACGGTTGCGGAATTCTGTTATGGCCAGTTTTCCGCGCGCTTCGGTAACATCTATACCTCGCGACAGCTGCTACAACTGCTGCGTCGTGCCTATGGCCGGTTCCAGCCTGCAGAGGATGTCTGGGCGGAGTCGGGCCGATATTTCGACCCGTTCCGACCCACGATTCAACCGAACGGGTTTGCTACCCGACAGGAATACGATGCCGACCGGAGACAGCATTTCGCGGCAGTCCGGCGCATGTTCGAGCAGGCCGATGTGTTCATCTTCACGCTCGGCTTGACCGAATGCTGGGTCTCGCGAACCGATGGCGCCGTGTTCCCGCTCTGTCCCGGAACTGCCGCGGGTCAATTCGATCCGTTCCGGCACGCTTTCGCGAATCTTACGGTCGAGGATGTGGTGGCCGACATGACGGTCTTCCTGGCTGAGCTTCGCGCCATCAATCCAGCGGTCAGGGTCGTGCTGACCGTATCACCCGTCCCGTTGGTGGCCACCGCGCTGGATCGCCATGTGCTGGTATCCACCGTCGCGTCGAAGGCGGTGCTGCGGGTAGCGGTCGAACGGCTGACAGAATTGCCCGGGGTGACCTACTTTCCGTCTTATGAAATCATCACCAGCCCCTCGGCTCGCGGCAGTTACTTTGCCGAGGATCTTCGTTCCATTCGCGAGGAGGGCGTACGGCACGTGATGGATCTGTTCTTCAAGCACGTCGGTGCGTCTGACGTGAAGCGGATGCCACCTTCGTCCGAACCCAAGGCAGATCTGTTCCGGACTGCGATGCAGAATGTTGTCGACACCATGTGCGACGAACTGCGGTTGGATCCCTGAACGCCTATAACCGGATCGGCCGGGGGTCGTATTCCGTCGGATAGGTGGAGGGCGCGAAGAACCAGGTCTCGAGTGCGCGGCGATCTTCGGAATAGGCGGGGCCGATCGAGGTCCTGTGCAGGCACAACTGGTCGAACATCAGTGCATCGCCGGGCGCACACACGGGCACGACGCTGCGCGGCGATGCACCCATCGCCTGCTTGTGACCAACGGCCCAATTGAATTTCGCGTCGCCGCCGCCGGTGGGCACAATACCGGCCTGGCGCGTCAGGCCGATTTCCACGCTGGCCGCCCGCTCACCGCAGGGGGTCAGGGCGAGCCACACGTTCAGGACACGCGTACCCGGGCCGAGGAATGCGCCGTCCTGATGCCAGCCGACTGGGTAAACCCGACTGCCCACCGTGCGCCGCAATGTGGACTTTCGTGAGGAGAGCACCGGCGTTTCACCCAGATGCGCAGCCACCAGATCGATGATAGCTGCGCGGCGGTAGGTATCCAGGACCTGCCGCAACATCGCCGGGCTGTCTGCCAGCAGGGTGCAATCGCTGTTCTGTACCCATTTCCGCGCGATGCCCAGATCCGTGGTGCCATCGTCGAAAGGGGTATACCAGTCCCGATTGCCTCCAAATCGCTTTGTAGCGGCGGTGAGCGCGGTCTGAAAGGCATGATCGAGCTGGGTAGCAGTGCTCTCGGAAAGAAGTCCGCGCACCAAAATGACTCCGTGTTTTGCTATGGCCGCGTTCAGTATCGCTACATTGAGATCAGCTGCAGGTACCTCCGGCAGAGAAGATTCCTCGCCAATGATCGGTGTACTCATGGTGGTCATTATTGGTTGCGATAGTGCAGATCGAAATCGGGCATCTTGGCAAGGTCCGCAGGCACCACGCGATCAAGGATCTTGGACTGCTGGATAAAGTTGGGGTGATCGTGGGAGCGGATGATCGGGTCATTGCGCTTCGTGTTGTAGCACCCCAGCAGCGCAAGCCGTGATCGCTCGGAGCGATTGGCATCCGAAGCGTGCAATGTATTGCAATGGAATATGACTGCATCGCCAGGTTCCATCTCGATGTAGTCCTCGGGCAGACGCGCAAGTATCGCGGGAAGCCGCTCGGGATCGACAGAACTGTCAGATGCATCGAAGCGCTTGTGCTCGATGCGGCCGAGGCGATGCGAACCGCGCACCAGTCTGAGACAGCCATTTCCCCGGTCGGCGCGATCCACGGCGATGTAGCAGGTTGCAAGATCCGGCCACAAGCAACCCATTCCATACCAATAGAAATAGTCCTGATGGTGCTTGAAACCTGGCATGTCCGGGTATTTCAGCGCCACCTTGTTGTGATAGACATAGACTTCATCATCGAATACCCGTTCGATTACTTCGATGATTTTTGCCGACCTCGTGAACTTGGCGAACAGATCGTCGCCACTGGTGTCGTTCCATACGATGATGGTGTCGAATGAAGGGTATTTCTTCTTCCTGAACTTGGCTTGGGCGTTGCGGAAGTGGGTGTTCATCCGCTCATTGGAAACGATGGCTTTGCGCAGAATGGCGATCTCATCCGCGGCAAATGCCGAGTTCAGGACAGTATACCCATTGCGATTGAATTCATCGACATGGCCAGCGAGCTTGTCAGCCGCCGCTGCCGCCGTTACTTTTCCTCCGGCAGCGATCTGTAATTGCATAGCTAACCCCCGTAGTTCTTATGCTGCCAGATTCTACCCAGCTTCGTGTCCTCGTGCGATATGTAAGGGCTTGTCAACGTAGAGAACGCGGCTCTTTGGCCAGACGAGGTCGCCAAGGTGTTCGAGATGCCGCATGACTAGATCAGTTCGGCTCAGCTCTTGGTTCTTCGGGGCGCCGTTGCAGCATGAGTTGCGTGCAAATCCGCGTTAACGGCAATTCCAGCATGTAGTGAACGATCACGCCAATGACCATGGCCAACAAAAGTGCGGCCAGGATCAATCCAACCGTGATGCTCGTATCGGGCGTGGTCAGGTAGAAAAACTTGACTGCCGTCTGTGTAATGTAAGGGTGGGTCAGGTAAATGGAGTAGCTTGCGTTTCCCAGTAGCAATAGAAAACGGTTCGTGGCAGTTGCTCCCGACCGATCGAGTATCACGGCAACCGCGAGAACAATTGCTGCGGGAATACCGCGCACCAGGACACGAGAGGTTTCCGGCCCTCCAAACGGAGCGATGATCGACACTAGAAGCGCAATGGAGCATATCGCGATCAGTGCAGGCCACAGTGCGCGCGAAGCCAGGGAAAGGCGCGGCAATATGACGGCGAGCAACATTCCGGCGGCAAACTCGAGAATGATGGGCTGAGTGTAAAAATCCGCAATTATCTCTTGTGGGTGCAGCACGAGGCCCGCTACGACGATCGCTATGATCGCCGCGACAACGGCGAAGATACCGGCTCGACGATCCTTCAGGAACAGGCCAAGCGCGAATAGAGCATAAAAGAACATTTCGTAGTTAAGCGTCCAGCCGAGGAATAGCAGAGGCTGCACTTTCCCGTTCGATTTTTCGAATGGAATGAAGAACAGCGACTTCAAAAGCTGGACAACGTCGGCGGATGTGGCCTGGAGCAATGCAGGTGCGAGCAGCGCCATGGCGAAGACCGTGAATGTCAGGCCCCAGTAGATCGGAACTATTCGCGCGATCCGTCGAGCGAGAAACTTTACGGGTGTGATCGGGCGACCGGCCGTGCTATGAACCATGATGAAGCCGGAGATGATGAAGAATAGATCTACACCGCTCCCGCCGAAGGGTGTCAGCCCGATTCGAAGAAACAAGACATTGAGGTGTTCAAAGACGACGGTCAAAGCCGCGATTGCCCGCAACGCTTGGATGTTGGCATATCCTTGTCCTCGGGGCGTATTCCTTGCTCCCATAAGCCGGCAATGTGTCCCTGGGCTAGCGATTTTAAGTATAGCGCTTCGTTGATATCGAAACGTCGATGAGTGGGAAATACAGCTAATCGTCAGTATATTGAGCAGAGGCTGCAGCTGACAGGGTACATCGTGGAAAGGCTTGAGTGACCAGACAAGAAGAATTCACGCGGCTCGTGCTCGACCGGCTTGCGGTGGCCGGGCCTGATATTGAAAGCCAGTGGCGGAAGCCGGTAGGTACCGCGACCCGGCATTTTGTGGTCGACAATCTGTTGCCGGGTGACATGTGCGCGGCACTCTATGACGCCTTTCCCAAGGATGGTAATGGGTTCTTCAACCGCGATACCTTCCGCGAGAAGAAGAAAACCTCTGCCAATCTCGATGCCTATGATCCCGTCCTCGCCGATATCACCTATGCCTTTCAGGATAGACGCGTAGTGAGCCTGATTGCGGGATTCGCAGGCTTTGAAAAAATCGAGCCTGATCCGAGGCTATATGCTGGTGGTCTGTCGATGATGTTTGAAGGCGATTTTCTCAATCCGCATATAGACAACAGCCATGACGGAGTGCGTCAGCGATATCGTCGTCTGAATATTCTTTATTATGTGGCGCCGGATTGGAAACTTGAAAATGGCGGAAACTTCGAACTATGGGATGAGACGCGCACCGTATCCAAAACCATTGTCGCGGCGACGAATCGCATGGTGGTGATGGAAACCAGTAAAACCAGCTGGCATTCGGTAAGTCCGGTCACTGTGGCGCGGCCCCGCTGCTGCATATCGAACTACTATTTCTCGGAAATCTCGCCCAATACGGCGGACTACTTCCATGTGACATCGTTCACCGGCCGCCCGGATCAAAAGCTGCACCGGGTCTTTGCTGTCCTGGACAATGGCTTTCGCAACCTTGTTTCCAGAGCGCTGAAGATTGGGCGCGGCAAGGACCTTATCAACGGATCTGCGCGCCGCTAATCAGTAGCCAGAACCGTGGCGTACGCTTACCTGACGACTCTTGACCCCAACCCCGTGAAGCGTTGGCTGCAACGGCGCCGATTTGCCGATGCTCTCGGCGTACTGCGATACAGCCGACAAGGCGGTCGGCTTCGAGTTCTGGATTTTGGGGCAGGGAATGGCGAGCTTGTATTTCAAATGAGGAACGTTGCTTCCGTCGACGCTTCTGTTTTTGAGCCGGCACCTTTCCTGATGGCAGAGGCAAGAGAAAAACTGGCGCATGTGAATTCGGTGGTATTTGTAGAAAGCCTCGACTCACTCGAGTCCGAGGCCTTTGATTATGTATTCTGTCTGGAGGTATTCGAGCATCTGCCAGAGAAGGAAACGACTGCTGCCATTGCGGAAATTCATCGATTGTTGAAGCCCGGCGGTCTGGCGGTCATTGGCGTTCCTCATGAATTGTTTTTGCCTGCGTTATTCAAGGGGCTGTTCCGCATGGGTCGCCGTTACGGGGATTTTGATGCACGCCTCCGTAACATCATTGCTGCATTTTTGGGCCGACCGCCATCGCAACGGCCCGCGATGGATCTCTATCCGGGAATCCCTTATCACTTCCACCACTTGGGTTTTGACTACCGCGCGCTGGAACGGTCGCTTCGGACGCGCTTTCAATTATTGAAGAAATGGTTCAGCCCTTTTCCCATCCTGGGTGCTACGCTTAACTCAGAGGTCTACTTCTTGGTTGGAAAGAGCGTCTCGACAGAGGCGTCAGGGGCGATCTTGTTGGTGGAATAAGAATTTGGCGCCCTGATCTTCTCCGTACCAGTGCATCAAAATCGAGAGTCGGCAAAAATCCAGACTCATTCAGTTCTTCAAGAAGTCCTTGCAAGCCACTGACAGATCTTGATCCAGGACGTCTGCGGCTGTCGATTTTGGCAGGCTATCTCTCGCGCACATAATTCTGATAGATTCAACTGCATAACGGTGAGGGAGCGCCGTGGCAAAAAAGAACGACGATGTCTCAAAATACCGATCGATAGTTGAATCAATTCCGCTGACGGTCGAAGAGGCCCCCACCGGATGGTTTTACTCCCGGTGGGTGGCGGTCGCTATCGGTGTGATATTGGGGTTTATTGCGCTGAAGATCGCCGGTTTCTCCGCAGACGATCTGCTCAAGCTGTTCGCTAGGAAGGCACCGCCGCCGGTGACGTCGAGCTTGAAGCCGCTGAACGCACCGGTCAGCGTCGGCGGAACTGCGGTGCCGTTGGCACCCAAAGGCAATGATTCCTCCGTTTCAAAGGTGCCGCTGGACCTGATTCTTGTCCGCACCGAACCTGGGCTCAATCCGCAAGAGGGGTTGGCGTACCTCGGTACATCCCGCGAGAGCCCGCAAACCTATGTGGCGGGGGCATTGCTTGCCAACGGAGCAAGAATTTCGGCGATCTACGCGGATTCAATCGTGCTCGAACGGGGCGGTTCGTCGGTCAGGCTTTACGTCGATGAAGCCCGAATGGCGCAGAGCCGAAATCAGGCCGGTGCGCTGCGCGCATTGTTGACGGTGGGTGGAACGCCGCCTGCCTCGGCGCCACAAGCAACCAGTCGTGAGGAACTCAACGACTACGTTCGAACCACGCCGCTTTACGAAAGCGGCGTAATGAGCGGATACCAAGTATATGCCGGCGAGAGGTCCGGAGTCTTCGCGCAGCTTGGACTCAAGGGCGGCGATGTGATCACCGCAATCAACGGGGCGCCGCTGAACGACCCAGCGAATGCCTGGGAAACGATCAAGCAATTGACTGAGGGCGCGTCGTTGCAGGCGACAGTAAAACGCGGCACGACCGTTGAATCGGTGACGCTGGATGGTGGAGTCATCGTTCGCGAAAAAGAACAGGCTACGCATCCGGTGGCGCCGCCCATGCCACCGGGTGGCTGACGCAATAAATAGAATCGGGGAGACGGCGTGAAGAAGCTTATTCGGGGACTTGCGATAGCGGTGGCTTTGTTTGCTGGAACCGCCCACGCCACGACAGACTGGAGCGCCCAGGAATACGACCTCTACAGCGGCGATTTCGACAAGGATGGCTACAGCGACATCCTGTATGTCGCGAAGGACCCCGCCAAGCCCAGTGGCATTGCCCGCTCAAGTGGCGGGGCGGCGAACGTGCCATGGCAGAGCTGGCCGAGCAACTTCCTCGGCATTCCCTGGTCGCGCAATCAGTACAACATCGTTGTAGCCGATTTCAACGGCGATCAGCGCGCCGACATCCTGATGCAGAGTGTTGTGCCGGGCGACAGCTATGTGCTGCTGACGAGCAGCACTGGCAAGGTGGTTGGCATCAGCCAGACCATCAACAACAGCAATCTTGGTCTCACGTGGTCGGCCGATCAGCATCGAATTGTATCGGCTGACTTCAGCGGCGATGGTCGCAAGGATCTCTTCCTGCAGGCCACGTCGCCTTCCGGTCTGAATGCGGTCGTGACGGCAGGCAGCAGTGGCACATTCACCACCGGTCCGGCGCAGAGCTGGAACGACGGCTACATGGGCTTCAAGTGGTCTACGGCCAATGCCATCGTGTTTGCCGGGAACTTCAACAGCGATGCATACGGCGACCTGCTGATCCAGGCCAAGCCGAAGTGGGTCACGATCGACTATGAAGTGCCGTTCCCGGTGCCGACCTATCCGCCCAACATGAATGGCATTGCTTGGGGGTTGTACGGGGGCTTTTCACCGTCGGCAATGACGGCCTGGAGTCGCAACTACAATGGCATCGATTGGTCGCCGCTGACCAGCACGCTGGTGGTCGGGGACTTCAACGGCGACAACATCACCGACATCGTGGCGCAGGGCCGTTATGTCGGACGGAGCAGCTATCTGCTGGCGGGCGGATATTACGGGCCCAATGGCAGCGCTCCGACGACGCTGTCGGCGAATGTGCCCATTACCCGTGACAGTGCGCAACTACTGGCGGGCAACTTTGGAAGCGCTGGGCGGTTCTACGTGCAGACGTTGACGCCGGGAGGGACCAACTACACCGGTTCCCTGTCTAACGGGACATTGACGGTCACGACGCACGATCCTTCGCCGGCCACGACTACGTCGGTACCAACGGCGGTTGGCCGCACGGTGGGCTCCTTCGCGGTGAGTAACAGCGGCTCGGCGACCTATACCGTGCCGATTGTCGTGCCGTCGGGCGTGTCGGGCGTGCAACCGCAACTGGCCATCAGTTACCAGAGCGGCGGCGGCAATGGGCTGCTCGGCGTAGGCTGGGGCCTGTCCGGGTTTTCTGAAATCGAGCGCTGCAGGAAAACGCTGGCACAGGACAACACCAACGCCGGCGTGACGATGACGGGCAGTGACGTATTCTGCCTGGAAGGAAACCGGCTACGGCTGACCGGCGGCAACTACGGTGCCACCGGGTCTACCTATCAGACCGAGATGGAGACGTACTCCCGCATCACGATCATGGGGCAGGCGGGCAGCGGCCCCTCGTGGTTCAAGGTTGAAGCCAAGGATGGCCTGACCTACGAGTACGGCAATTCTGCCGACTCATTCATCGAATCAATGGCCAGTGGCTTTACCACTACGGCGCGCGTCTGGGCGCTGACCCGTGTCTATGACCGTTACGGCAACACGATGAACATCGTGTATTGCGAGGACTCGCTGGCCAACTGCCCGGGCGCGGTCACGACCAACGGTTCCTTCCGCCCCTGGTACGTTGCCTATACGGCCAACACCACGGCAGGCATTGTCGCTGCGTATCAGGTCAACTTCGTGTGGGAGACCCGGCCCAGCGACGATACGCTGACGCAGTATTTTGGTGGTGGCCTGATCCAGGAAACCCGGCGCCTCAAGCGTGTCGAGACCTACTGGAACGATCCAGCGGTTGGTAACTGGCGTGTCGTTCGCAAGTATCAATTTGGGTACAACCAGAGTGGTACATCCCCCAGAAGTCGCCTCACGTCCATACAGGAGTGCGACACAAACGGGGCATGCCTGTCGCCGACGACGGTCAGTTGGCAAGACGGTAGTGATCGGGTCGAAGCTGACAACGGGAATTCGCCATCGTTTGGTTTTGGTGCGCCCTACCTCCTTCCGATGGATATGGAAGGCGATGGGCGCACGGATCTTGTCTATCCAGTGCTTAGTACCAGCGCTTTCGCAGCCAGTACGTGCACATGGAATGTAGCGATTGCGTCCACGTCGGGTACGTTTACGGGTGGAAGTGGCGCTGGTGGAGGCACGATAGCAAATTGTGATGCCGCGTTACCAATCGATATCAATTCTGATGGCCGCAGTGATCTACTGGTCAAAATCGGTAGCAGCGGTAATTACGTATGGCATGTGCTGCGGTCTGGTGGTGCGACATTTACACCCGTATCCATGGGGATTGCAGCGCCTGCAGGCGCGAACAAGGCATGGGTCGTGGATTTCGATGGAGATGGACGCCAGGACGTGGTGACGCTTGGTAGTGACAACGTAACACTGACGCTGCTTCGGAATACTGGTGGATCGCTTTTGACCTTTGCGTCGTCGGTTCCTCTGGCTGCCAACTCGGCATTCAACACCGTGGCATCGCAGGGATTCATACCTGCGACAAAGTCTGCCGTTCAGGCACTGGACGCCAATGCCGATGGCCGCACGGATCTGCTCGTTTCCTACAGGGATCGAGGCACACCGAGCGGATCGTTCGGCGGATACAACTGGACGTACAATGTCGGCGTCCTCTATTCCACTGGTTCTGGGTTTTCATCACCTGTTGTAATCGCATCGGCGTACAACAACTCGTCGGCTATCGATACGGTCTTCAATGGTGCGCGCGCTGGTGATTTCAACGGAGATGGTCAGGCTGATCTCATATATCCCTGTGCCAATAACACCAGTGTGTGGTGCGTCAGGTTGGGCACCGGCGTCGGTATTGGCGCAGAGTCGGTCACGTCACTTCCCGTCGGACCCGATCTTGATTCGGTAGTTGTTTTTGACTGGAATGGGGATGGCCGAGCCGACGTTATGGAACCGGGTGGGGCAGGCTCTACCTGGCAGATCCTGGCCGGCACAGGAAATGCTCCTCCTGCTGCAACGTTGGCTTTGCCGGCTGTTGTCATGGACGTCAATGGCGTGGGTGTTTCAACGTCCGGGGCACTGGCTCCTCGACTGATCGACAGCAACGGCGATGGGCTGGCTGATCTTGCCTACGTCGATACGTCAGGTGCGTTGCACTACCGGCGTCACACTGGTCCTCTTGGCGATCTGGTGCAGTCGATTGCTGATGGGTTTGGTAACTCTGTTGCCATCAACTATTCGGTTCTTACGGATAGCAGTGTCTATCAGAAAGGGACCGAAGCCAGCTACCCGGAAATGGATCTGAAGGCAGCGTTGCCAGTGGTCAAGAGCTTTGTCTCGACCAACGGCATTGCAGACCCAGGCAGCGCGGCGGGCCAGTACACGGTAACGCAGAGTTATACCGGGGCTCGTGTGCATCTCGGTGGACGTGGATATGAAGGGTTCCTGACCCGCACCGAGAGCGACGGCAGAACCGGTGTCAACACGACGACGACGTTCAACCAGCTATTCCCTCGTACGGGCACGGTCTCGTCCGCTGTGACCAAACAGTCCAATGGAACGATCATCGAAGATGCCAGCAGCACGTATCAGTACGCACAGACCGGCACGACGCAGTGGCAGGAGCGCTACTTCGTGTATGCCAGTTCGACCACCCAGAATGGCTTTGAGGTTGGAGGTACCTACAACGGTTCGGCGATCAAGCGGGTGACAACGTCGACGACGATAAATACCACCAGTGGATCGCCGACCGGCGTCACTGCTTACACCTATGACATGACCTCCGGCTCAGCGGTCTTGGCGCAGACCACTTTCACCAACAGCTCGCCAGCCAGCTACCCGATGCTGAACGACACCACTAACTGGTGTCTTGGCTTTGTGCAGCAGCAGGAGGTGACCAGAACGCCGGCGAGTCAAAGTGGGTTGACGCGCACGACGCGTCTCATCAAGGACGCCGCAAATCCGGGCAAGTGCCGGGTGAGCCAGAAGATCGTCGAGCCGGGGCATGCGACGCTGGCATTGACCACGACCTATGGCTACGACAATGCCGGGCACGTGACCTCTGAGGCAGTCAGCGGGCCCAACATTGTCACGCGCACGACTGCCACCAGTTACGGCACACAGGGCGTCTTCCCGGTGTCGGTCACCAATGCCGAGAGCGAGAGTGCGTCCAAGACCTATGACTATGGTCTGGGTGTTCCCAAGACCAGCACTGACGTCAATGGCCTCGTCGTGTCGTGGGGCTACGACGGCTTTGGCCGCAAGACCTTGGAGACGCGGCCGGATGGCACCAAGACCAGCTGGACGCTCTACAGCTGCACGGTGTCGAACGGCAATTGCGGCGATCCTTTGTTGCGCTATCAGGTGCAGGAGCAGCAGCTCGACGCCGGCAATGGGTTGATCCGCTATTCGGTGCAGATGTACGACGCGCCGGCGCGCGTCAAGTATTCCATGGTGCAGACCATGACCGGTCAGGTCTCGACCGTTCACACCATCTACGACAACCAGGGACGCGTGAGTCAGAAGAGCATGCCGTACTTCAGCGGTGGCGGAGCTTGGTACACGACGACCAGTTACGATCTCATCGGGCGCCCGACCGCGGAGTGGCGGCAGATCAGCCAGTCCAATACCGGGACGCGGACGCTGTCGTACGCGTACGAACGGTTGGTCAACAAGCTCACTGACGCCAATAACAAGATCACCACCAAGCAGACCAATGCCATCGGCCAGGTAGTGAGCGTCGCCGACCCGGCGAGTGGCGTAACGCAATATCAATACGACCAGTTCTGGAACCTGAAGACCACCACCGATCCGGTCGGGAACCAGATCGTCAACAACTTCAATATCCGCGGGTTCAAGGACTCGATGTCCGATCCGGACATGGGTGCGTGGACGTATACCTACTATCCCACCGGCGAGTTGTGGACGCAGACCGACGCCAAGGCGCAGGTGGCGACGTTCACCTACGACAAGGTTGGCCGCAAGAAGACCCGCGTGGAGCCGGAGGGCACGACGACGTGGATATACGGCACGTCGCAGGCCAGCAAGAACGTCGGTCAACTGACGACGGTCACTTCGCCCGGCAGCTATCAGGAGGATTACCAATACGACAGTCTGGGTCGTCCCAACCAGGTCACGACCACGCCGGGAAGCGGCAGTTACGTCGTCAACAGCACCTACAGCAGCACCGGGCTGCTGGACACCGTGACCTATCCGACCAGCACGGCCGCGGTGACGAACTCGCGCTTCAAGGTGCAGTACGCCTACGCCTATGGGCAGCTGCAAGCCGTCAAGGATGGTTACAACAGTTCGATCCTGTACTGGCAGGCGAACAGCACCGACGCCGCCGGCCATACGACCAGCGAAATGTACGGCAACGCGGTCACCACCACATCGTCATACGACGCGCTCGATGGGTTGCTGCGAAGCCGGCAGGCCGGCGCATCGAATGGCGTGCAGAACGAGAGCTACGACTGGGATTCGATGGGCAATCTCGGCCGGCGACAGGATGTTGCGACCAATCTGACCGAGCTGTTCTACTACGACAACCTCTACAGGCTGGACTACTCGACGCTGAATGGCGTGCAGAACCTGGATCTCAGCTACGACGCCATCGGCAACATCCTGACCAAGACCGGATTGTCGGGCAGCTACAACTACAACACCGCGCAGTCCGGCTGCTCGTATACCGGCCTCACCGCGCAACCGCATGCCGTGCGCAACGCCGGTGGCACCGTGTATTGCTACGACAAGAACGGCAACATGACCAAGCGTGGCGCCGACACGCAGGTGTGGACGTCGTACAACCTGCCCAGCCAGCTGGTGAAGGGTTCCAGCACCTCGACGCTGTCCTATGGCGCCGCCCGCAACCGGTTCAAGCAGGTGACGGTGACGCCCACGGGCCAGAACATGCCTGCCGGTACCGAGACCACGATCTATGTGGGTGGCCTCTACGAGAAGGTGACCAAGCCCTCGGGCGTGATCGAGTACAAGCATTCCATCATGGCCGGCGGCGAGGCCATTGCCATCAAGACCCTGCGCAGCAACAGCGCCGATGACGTGCGTTACCTGCACAAGGATCATCTGGGCAGCGTCGCGACCATCACCAACGAGTCGGGTGTGGTGGTGACGCGCCTGTCGTTCGATGCCTTCGGCCAGCGGCGCGATGCGGGCACCTGGGCAGGGACACCTGGCACCAGCACGTGGACCGCGATTGCCGGGGTGACGCATCGCGGGTTCACCTATCACGAGCATCTGGACAACGTCGATTTGGTGCACATGAACGGGCGGGTGTACGACCCGACGATCGGGCGGTTCCTGTCTGCCGATCCGATCATTCAGGAACCGCTGATGAGCCAGAGCCTGAACCGGTTCAGCTACGTGATGAACAATCCGTTGAGCCTGATCGATCCAACGGGGTTCAGTTGGTTGAGCAAGATGTTCAAGAGCATTGGCAGGTTCTTCAAGAAGTGGGGGAGTGCCATTATCGGCATCGCACTTTCATTCGTGCCGGGTCTTCAGTGGTACGCCGCCGCCTTCATCTCAAGTGCCTACAATTCGGCCGTGAATGGTGGGAATTTCCTGAAGAGCTTTGGACTGGGGCTTATCACTGGTGGCATTGGTGGGGGCATCGCCGGTGGACTGATAAAAGGTGCCGGGTTCTGGACTCAAGTAGCCCGTGGAGCCCTCGCCGGAGGCATCGCAGGAGGACTAACGTCTTCGTACTACGGGGGGTCGTTCTGGGATGGATTTGGACAAGGCGCATTGGTAGGTGGGGTCGTGGCGGGGGTGGCATATGGGATCCAGAATTTAGTCGAAAGTCGCCACAGGGCGGCCGCCCGAATGTCTGGGAATAATGCCAACGAGATGACATCAGCCGAGCGTCAGAGGGCAAATCAGGATGCGATAAACAGGTTCCAGAAAGACAACCCAGATATCACTGTGAATTTTCAAAACGACTATGACACATGGGCAGTAGGGGTAGGTGGTGATGTCCGAACCTTTGACAGCTACGTCGACGCCAAAAATTACATGGATCTAGTTGTGGCGCGAGGTGGAAATGCCAGCTTCGTATCCGCTAGTGTTAAACATTGGACCGCTGGAACCGTACGTGTCTACGCGTCTTTTGCCGTCGAATACGCTTTTCCTGGGAATCACATCTTCGGGTGGGTTCCCACGGGGGATTTCAAACAGGCAATACTTTGGCACGAAGTAGGTCATGCATCCACGCGCTACGGCGGCGGAGGATTGCCTGGCTACGGCGGCATTTTTTCGGGTTGTGGAACTTGTGAGTCGGCTGCTACAGAGTGGGCGAAGCAGCATTACCGGTGATCGGTAGCCGCAAAAGGATGGCTCCATGAAAAGCGTAATCCGTTGGATTCTTGGCGTTCTTGCTGTGCTGTTGGTTCTCAGCGCTGTGGGTATTGCCATCGCTGCATTCCCGAATGCTCTCGCCGTCGACACATTGGAGATCATCGCCTCATTGGTTGGCGCAGCAATATGCTGTTTTCTATGTCTGCAACGGATGTCTCCGACTGCATATAGTTTCTCTTGGGAGAAACTGTACAAGCGTCAGTTCTGGATTGCACTGACATGTGTTGCCGCGTGGACGCTGTCATTGATGGGCCACGCGCACTGGCAGGCAATAGGGTCGAGAAGCGTAGACGTCTACGACGCAGCAGAAAATCTGGTTCAAGAGCTCGTTGCACAGAGAAATGAGCAGCACATAAATACAATATACGTCTCTGTACAGAATCATCCTGTAAGACCGGATTTAGTTGCAGATTTAGAGAAACGTTATCGGGGAGTCAAGATATTGCCAATTGATCAGTTAACTCAGCAGCAACGGAATCAAGGATATGCCGGGGAGAGAGCTGACATCATAGAAATCGATGGATTTTCATATCCTGCATGGCGGGTTGTAGAGATGCGCTTCACTTACGCGCGTTGTTCAGAGGCTCAAGATTATTTTTATTTCAATGATAGATGGCTACGAATGGGTGTCAGTGTAGGTGGGGGATGCATCTAAGGCACCCTGGAACTTCGGAGCTGTTCCGCAGGCTGTATGTACATAGAATCTGTAATCGTTGCCCATAAAGAAGAATCAGCAGTTGCAGATATCGCAACGAAGGCGGCTGATGCTTCGCTTCTGGTTGCATCGGCCATGTGGGCTGGCAACATCGCAGTATCAACAATGTACGTCGGGGCGATTCAGTGTTCTGGGTATCGCCGCCGGGTTCTACGATCGCGTAGATATCGGATTGCCGGCAGGTCGCGCATGCCACGGCTACAGCGAAATCTGCTACGCCCCAGCAATTCACACTCCAGCACCTCGACGCTGTCCTACGGCGCCAGCCGCAACCGCTACAAGCAGGTGACGGTGACGCCTTCGGGCCAGAACATGCCGGCCGGCACCGAGACCACGATCTATGTGGGTGGCATTTACGAGAAGGTGACCAAGCCCTCGGGCGTGATCAAGTACAAGCATTCCATCATGGCCGGCGGCGAGGCCATCGCCATCAAGACCCTGCGCAGCAACAGCGCCGACGATGTGCGCTACCTGCACAAGGATCATCTGGGCAGTGTGGCGACCATCACCAACGAGTCGGGTGTGGTGGTGACGCGCCTGTCATTCGATGCCTTCGGCAAGCGGCGCGATGCGGGCACATGGGTAGGGACGCCCGGTACCACCACGTGGACCGCGATTGCCGGCGTGACGCACCGCGGGTTCACCTATCACGAGCATCTGGACAACGTCGATCTGGTGCACATTGGTATTTTAGACCGGACGTTCTCGAATAACGATCATGGGGCTTGGCTTTGAGGGAAGCGTGGAAGTTCAGAGGTTTTCTGCTTGCATATATGAACATTGGAGGAAGAATGTTAATGAGTAAAACGGTGGTTTAATTCTGTATCCGCTGGGCGTTATCACCAGCTCTACGAGCGTGGCAGAACCAACGACTGGGAGACTGCGGGTCATGGCGGTGAGGCCATATAACAACTTATCCGGCGGGGTTGGCGACGTATACATCACGGTTAGTCAGACGTCTCTTTGTAGTACGAATATTTTCTATCTCAGTCTCGCCTGGGGTGGTGCGAAGGAAAGCGTTACTGCAGCCATGGTGGCATTGATATCAGGAAAGGAAGTTCAGATAGAAGTAAGCAATGCCGGCTGTGCGGTGGCTCCGTATCAATGGATGACCGGCGTTCAGTTCATCTATCTGGAATAGCGCATGTTCTATTTGCGGTTGTGCGTGTCAGTTATGGTTCTCTTGTTGTGTGGTGGGTGCCGTTTCGTGCCGGGTGTTGATATGGGTTCTAATGACAGTTTTCAGCATGAAAGGTCTTTAAATGAATCTTCTTCTGAAGTTATTGAGTTGCCGGAGGAATCGCAAGGCCAGCACGCGATTGATTTGCTTGGTAACAGGTTGGCGTTTGTTGCGGCTCGCTACGGAAAGTCTGCTGCCGAATTACGTGCGCTGTTGCTACGTGACCGGACTTTGTGGGTGGATCGTCGTGGCAACCTTTTCTACAAGGAAAAGGTTCCAGAAGACACAGGAAATTCCCGAAGATAATTTTAACGGAATGATGTGGAGGGAGCATGCTCTGGAGTTTGTTTAAGTGGAATACAGTGCGATGCTTGGTGGGATATGCCGTTTCGGTAATTTTCCTTTGCGTCGCGGGATACCCGGCTTACGCTCAGACGAATGTGCCGACCCAGGCAACGGGGAATTCAGGCGGTGTGGTTCGACGCTCTGGCACCGCGTTTCCTAACATTAGATTACCGCGCGCATCACAGGGGAACGATGCTATTGCGTTGCTTGGTAGTCGATTGGCGGAAATAGCCGCATGGCACGGAATGTCGACTGAAAAATTCCAGAACATCTTGAGATTTGATCGTACAGCACGTATCGACATAAATGGGCGCTTGCATTTTGTCGAGCAGATTCCGCAGCAGACTTCTTCTTCAAATACTTCTACCAGTGTGATGAGCGCGTATGCGCCTCTAAATCAGACATTCGTGCTTCACAGTAAACCCGGAGCCAACAGGGTCATATATCTGAACTTTGTTGGGGCAACCTTGAGCAATACGGTTTGGAACGCTCGCGCTGGAAATACCACCATTGTTGCGCAAGGATTTGATCTTGACGGGTCACCTGGTTCCTTTAGCGAGAGTGAGCTCAGTCTGATCCAGAGAGCGTGGCAAAGAGTTGTCGAAGATTTTTCCCCTTTCGATGTTGACGTGACAACGGAACCGCCGTCCGAGAGTGCTTTGACTCGATCTAGTGCGGTCGATGTTACGTTTGGAACCACTGTGCTTGTTACAAAGAACACGTTTGAGACTGGCTGCGGATGCGGAGGTTGGGCTTATTTGTCGGTATTTGATGACTTTAATAACTACTATAAACCTGCCGTAGTCTTTTACGATCAATTAGGGAATTCCGAGAAAAATATCGCCGAAGCGATTTCCCATGAAGCAGGGCACAATGTCGGGCTTGCTCACGATGGGGCGATCGGGGGAGTCCAATACTATTACGGACATGGAACAGGGTCGACGGGTTGGGCGCCGATAATGGGTGCCGGCTATAACCGAGAATTGGTGCAATGGAGTCGAGGCGAATATCCCAATGCAAATAACACGGAAGATGATTTTTTAGTCATGCAGCAGACCGGGTTGCCGTATCGTGCCGACGATCATGGAAATAGTTTTTCGACTACGACGCCGATCGTTTTCTCGGGTGGATCAAAATCAGCGACTGCTTCGGGCATCATCGGGTCTCAATCAGATGTCGACATTTTTCAGATTCCAGCGGGGTCTGGTCTTATCAGGGTGCATGTTGCACCCGCGCCTTTGGCGCCAAATCTCGACGTATTGGCAAGACTGTACGCCTCTGACGGTTCGTTGCTCGCTTCGGCAAATATTGCTGGTGAGTTGTATGCGGACACACAAGCGACGCGTTCGCCTACAGCTCCATTGTATCTCTCTATTAGCGGCACTGGAAAAGGCGATCCCCTCTTGGATGGATATACGGCTTACGGCAGTATCGGTCAGTACAACGTAACTGTTCGCACGGCGTCGGTTGCCGAATGGTTAACGCCTATATTGAATTTGATCATGAGTCAGTAAGCTGGCTCATGCTGATCGCCTGGCACTTGCTGTCTTGTCGAGTTCTATTGCATTTTTTAAACAAGGTGAGGAGTCGAGTCATGCAAACATCAATAATCAAGTCACTCAAAAAGATCGGTGTGATCGTTGCGGCTGCAATCGGCATTTCGTCTTACCAACCCGCGCAGGCTGCTACCCTTTTCACGACTGGTCGTGTACTCAACGTCTCTGTGAACGACCTGACGACGCAAGGTGCAAATACAAATTCCTTTACGCTGGTTGGAATGGCCTCTCTCGGAAACTGTACCGCTCTTTGGGGTTATGTGGTCTTTCTTATGAAAGATGATTCGCATGGGCAACAGATGTATGCAGCGGCTCTGGCAGCGGCCGCCAGCGGAAGTGCGGTGAGTGTGGCGGTGGATGACACATATCGTGACAGTCGCGGGTATTGCTACGCGACAGCCGTTGGTTTCACGGGAAATTGAACGCGGTGAGGACAAGGCGCTCGATACGCCGCTGCCGTGCAGGGAAGGCAATTTGACAGTACCATGAGCCCTGAACATCGGTGGTGGGGCCGCGCTCATGATCTCATCCAGACGGGAACTCTGCGTCATCGTACCTTGCTACGACGAAGAGGCGGTCCTTGCCCATACCCATGCGCGGCTGGTCGAGGTGCTGGAACGCACCAGCGTCGACTTCGAGATCCTCTACGTCGATGATGGTAGCAGGGACCGTACGGCGCTGTTGCTCAAGGAAATCGCCGATACATGCATGCGTGTGCGTGTCCTGCGCTTGTCCCGAAATTTTGGTCATCAGATCGCGGTCACTGCGGGTCTGGATCACGCTGACGCCGATGCCGTTGTCGTGATCGACGCCGACCTGCAGGATCCGCCCGAAGTCATTCCGGAAATGCTGGCCCGGTGGAAGGAAGGCGCCGAGGTTGTCTACGGCGTGCGCAGAACCCGCAATGGCGAGTCCGCATTCAAGTTGAGGAGCGCCCGCGTCTTCTATCGGCTCATCAACAGGCTTTCGGAGGTCTCCATTCCACTCGAGGCTGGGGACTTTCGGTTAATGGATCGCAAGGTGGTGCTAGCTCTTCGGCAGATGCGCGAACGGCATCGACTGCTTCGCGCGATGACGACCTGGGTCGGCTTCCGGCAAGTGGCGTTGCCCTACGATCGCGCCGCCCGGTTCGCCGGAACCTCGAAGTATCCACTGCGAAAGATGCTTGCGCTTGCCGTGGACGGGGTTGTTTCATTTTCCACGGTACCGCTGCGCGTCGTGACATTCGTGGGGCTGGGCGTGTCCCTGTTGTCGGTGTTGGGCATCGTCTACGCAATTACCCTCAGGCTGCTGACCGACAACTGGGTGCCAGGATGGACGTTGATCTTCATTTCACTGATGTTCATCGGGGGCTTGCAATTCATCTTTCTTGGCATCGTCGGCGAATATGTCGGCCGGATTTACAGCGAGACGAAACAAAGGCCGCTGTTTCTCGTGCTCGAAACATTTGGCGGTGCCAGAGAATCTGAAGCATTGCACGCTGAATCCACGTGAGCTCGGGCATGGCAGCTTCGCCGTTCCGACGCCTTGTGCTGTATGTCGTGTGCGGCGGGTTGGGCGTCGCAGCGGATTTTGCGCTTTATTGGGTGCTTATTTCAGTGGGTATCTGGTATCAGAGCGCCAACGCTATCGGCTATGCGGTAGGCACGTTGGTTAGTTTCTTTCTCAACCGCGCCATCACGTTTCAGGTACGGGATGCAGTGCTTCGGCGCGCTGTGAGCTTTGCTTTGGTGGCTGTGGTGGGGTACGCCCTGTCCGCAACCGCGCTTTGGCTGCTTGTGGGCAGGCTTCATCTGAGCCTGTTGACTTCAAAACTGTGCGCTCTGGTTGCGGTCGTGGCGGTTCAATTCAGCCTGAACTCGTTCATCACCTTCAGAACGCACGCTCAAGCCACCCCATGACATCGGCGGACTGTATTGTCATCGGCGGCGGCTTTACCGGTTTGGCTGCGGCGTTGGATCTCTCCGAACGCGGCCGTTCCGTCATTGTGCTGGAAAAGGATGCAGCTCTGGGCGGACTTGCCGGGACCTTTCGGGTGGGCGATACCGAGCTGGAGAAGTTCTACCATCACTGGTTCACGAGCGATCGCCATGTTGCCGCTATCGCCGCGCAGATCGGGCGCGAGAGCAACATCGTGACCCGCTCATCGCGGACTGGCATGTACTACTCCGGCAATTTCTTCCGCCTCTCCACACCGATGGATCTGCTTCGGTTTCAGGCGATTCCGCTGGCAAGCCGGATTCGTACGGGACTGGCGACGCTTGCCATCCGGAGAATAAAGAACTGGCGCAGCCTCGAGGGTGTGACGGCGCAGGACTGGTTGCGTTCGCTGTTTGGCAGGGCCGCGACGGAGGTCATCTGGGAGCCTCTGCTGAAAGGAAAGTTCGGGCGATTCGCCGGCGAAGTGTCTGCAGTCTGGTTCTGGAACAAACTGTCGTTACGTGGAGGCAGCCGCGGAAGAGGCGGCACGGAGATGCTCGCCTACTACCGTGGCGGCTTCGGCGCGCTCGCCCGGCATATCGGTGAGTGCGTCGAACAATTGGGAGGTGCTATCCACACCGGCGTGGCGGCAAAGTGGGTGCGTACGCTGGATGGCGGCGGGGTGCAGGTCTCGACCGCAGAAGGGGCCTTGCAGGCTCGTTCGGTTCTGATTACGACGCCGCTCCCGCACGCGGCGAATCTGCTCGAAGGGGCGGTGAGCGGTTCCTACCTGCAAAGCCTGCGTCGTATCAAATACCTCGCGAATGTCTGCCTGGTTCTCGAGATGGACCGGAGTCTTTCCGATGTGTACTGGCTCAATGTCAACGATCCCGGTTTTCCGTTCGTCGGCGTGATCGAACAGACAAATTTCGAGTCAACGCAGACCTATGGCGGTAGACATATCGTGTATCTGTCGAAGTATCTTCCGGAAGATGATCCCCTGTATGCCATGGACGCTTCTCAAGCCTTCGCATTCGCCACACCTCATCTGCAGAGAATGTTCCCGAAATTTGATCCGGGCTGGGTGCGAGCCTGTCATGTCTGGCGTGCGCAATACGCCCAGCCGATTGTCGAAAGACACTATTCGAGCCTGATGCCGGGCTTCACGACGCCACTGCCCAACGTATTTCTGGCCACGATGGCTCAGGTCTATCCCGAGGATCGGGGCACAAACTACGCGGTGCGCGAAGGAAGACTGGCGGCGGAAAAGATCCATGCGGTACTGACGGCGGGTGAGGATTGACAATGAAGGCAGATGCGAAGCTTGCGCTGATCAACGGAGCCGGACATGCCCTGTTCCTGATGTTTGCGACCGTGATTCTGGTGAATGCAACGCAAGTGTCGATGTCGTACGACGACTCTTTCAATGCTTCCGTAGCGAAGAACCTCGCCTTGGGTTTCAGTTACGTGAGTTCGTATGACACGATCACACCGTTCGACCCGTACGTCACCACGGGCCCGCCTTCACTGCTGCCGGTGGCCTTGACCGTCAGGATTTTCGGCAATACGCCGTGGGCGCCCAACGTTGCGACGGCCATTGTCACACTTGCGATGCTGGTTCTCGTGCTGCACTTTGCAAGCCGTCGTCTGCGTATTTCGTATGGCCTGCTCGCCTTGTCGTGCATTCCCGCTATTGCGCTCCTGACCCAATTGGTCGACGGCTGGAACCGGTTGCGGGGCGATATCCTGGCCGGTGAACTGGTCGTTCTCGGTGCTCTGATTCTGCCGTTTGGCCCGTCGAGCGACGGCCGATCCACCAGCCTGCGGCAAGTTTTCGTGGCCGGTCTGGTTCTTGGTCTGGCTGCGCTGACCAAGTTTCTGGCGTTCGCATGTGTTGCTGGTGTCTCAATTCTCTTTTTCCTCAGTCTGATCGTCCGGCCGAATCGCAACTACCGCGACATGGCTGCTGCGATCGTGGTGCTCGCAGGAGGTGTGTTGATTCCGATCGCGCTGTTCGAGATAGTGCGGTTGGTCGCTCTGCACGGGTTCCGCGGTTATCTGGCGAACCTGCAGACAACGTTGGTCACCAACGCAGTACAGGAACCGTCTATAGCGAAAATTCTGCTTGGGCAATTCGATTTTGCAGAGCGTTTCAGGCGTATCCCCGACGCACTGAAGGCTTGGGGTAACTATGTGGGGTTCGCGCGCCATCCGATCGCATATTGGCTCTTGGTGCTTGGTTGGGTAGCGTCATCGGTAGCGGGATTTTTTGCCGCTACCGCGACCAATCGTTACCGGCTCATCGCTCTAGCAGGCGCCGGTGGTGGGTTAATGGTGCTGTTCGTGATCCTTTTCATCCCCGAGTTTGCCGAGCGTGTCCAATTGGGCGCCATCGTTTTTAGTCTATTTGTGGGCATGGCGACAGCTCAGTGGGCAAACGCGGTGCTTGCCAACTCCGAAGACGTATCGCTGAAATCGCCGAGCGGATGGCTGCCTGTCCTGCCTTTGACCCTGGCGGCAGCATTTTCCGTATTTTGGGTGCTGTCTTTCTCGAAGGATTCGCGCCACGAATGGGAAACGCAGCGCGCATCCGTCGCTTCCGCGAGCGCGGCCGTGCTGTCGATTCGTGCCGACCATCCTGGCGCTACGTTTTGTGGGCTTGGGTGGCTTGTTCCTCGCGTGCTCGAATATGCGCTGCCTGGCGCGGGCTGGTTTCGCGACTGCGAATTGAAGCCGGAGGACTCCATGACCACGGTGTCGTCGGACACATATCTGGTACGTGAACCGTGGGCCTATGCATGGCTGGGGACGGCAGCTCACAAGGAGTTCGCCAGCCAGTGTGACCGCAACCTGGTTTACAAAGACGACAATTTCATCGTCTCGCGATGTCCCGCTGGGCTGCGACGTCCACAGGCCGCCAAGAAAATCATATGAAGAAGTCGGTGCCCATTGCCTGCAACGTCCCCTCTTCTTGAGTACACTGCCATCCTCGTTGTTCGATCATTTGTTTCTGCACCGAACCAGTCTGCCGCGGGGGCGTACCAAGGACCGATACGCGATAGAGTCGTGGATGTTCGCGCCTTCGCGCTTTCCGGGTTACCAGGGCATAGGGACGCTTCTGCTGTGATTCGGCGCGGTGCCGATCACCACATCGTTATCCGGGTTGCCACTCGTGCAGGGCGGCGATTTTCCCGTGGCGCCTGGCTTTCAGGTAATACCGATTGTCTGCCGTTACGAGTACGGCGCCGTCGTGTTCGAGTGCGACGGCGTGATAGAGCGTGTCAAACAAATGATGACTCGTTTCGATCGCCAGCTGCGTTGCCCGACGCATGACGGCGGGATCATCGGTCGTGGAAAACTGCAGGGCGGCAAGCCATTCGACATCGCGAACCGCGGTATCCGGAGTGAGGCGTGCGATAACGGCCGCCACTTCGGTCAACCAGTGCACAGGCTGCAGGATTGCCAATTCACTGCGCACGACGGACTCAATGACGGCCGCCGCCTTCTCCGTGTCGGGTTCCCTGGCCGGATCCTCCAGCAGCCACTTGAGCATCACGCTTGCGTCGAGTACGACGATCAAGGCCGGTCGGCCGTTCGGGTCCGGCGGATATCCGCGCTGCTGACTCGCGGCCGGTCTGCGCGCGCGCCGCTCAGCTTGCGGAACAGCCGTTCCCGCCTGATCTGCACTTGCCGCTCGCGCACGGCCCGCCGCATCAACTCGGCTACCACGGCACTCTTGTTCTGGTCGCCAAAGGCCTTGTCGAAAGCTGCCTTGACCTCATCGGGTACGCTGAAGTTGACGGTTGCCACTGCAGCCTCCATTGTTGAATACTTCAACAAAAACTATACGCGCAACACGGCGCTCGTCAAGGCTGAAAGGCGCCCCAAACAGACACAATATGCACCGTCCATACGTATAATCACGTGATGAGCAACAAAACAGCACTCATCACCGGCATCACCGGCCAGGACGGCGCCTACCTCGCAGAGCTCCTGCTACAGAAAGGTTACGAAGTGCACGGCATCAAACGCCGCGCCTCATCCTTCAATACGGATCGCATCGATCACCTGTACGAGGATCCGCACCAGCAGGGCGTGCGGATGCGCCTGCACTACGGCGATCTGACCGACGCCACCAACCTGATCCGCATCGTGCAGCAGGTGCAGCCGGACGAGATCTACAACCTGGCGGCGCAGAGTCATGTGGCGGTGTCCTTCGAGACGCCGGAATACACGGCCAACTCCGATGCCATGGGCACGTTACGGTTGTTGGAGGCTATCCGCATCCTGGGGCTGGAGAAGAAGACCCGCTTCTACCAGGCCTCCACCTCCGAGATGTTCGGCAAGGTACAGGAGATTCCGCAGAAGGAGACCACGCCGTTCTATCCGCGCTCGCCTTATGGCGCGGCCAAGGTGTATGCCTACTGGATCACGGTGAACTACCGCGAGGCCTACGGCATGTATGCCTGCAATGGCATTCTCTTCAACCACGAATCGCCGGTGCGTGGTGAGACATTCGTAACACGCAAGATCACGCGTGGTCTGGCCCGCATCAAGGAAGGCCTGGACGACATGCTGTACCTCGGCAATCTGGATTCGCTGCGCGACTGGGGTCATGCGCGCGACTATGTGGTGGCGCAATGGCTGATGCTGCAGCAGAAGGAGGCGGAGGATTTCGTCATCGCCACCGGCAAGCAGTATTCGGTGCGCGAGTTTGTCGAGCGCGTCGGTGCGCACCTTGACATGCGCATCGAGTGGCGTGGCAAGGGCGTCGACGAGCAGGGCGTCGATGCGAAGTCGGGTCGAACCCTGGTCAAGGTCGATGCGCGGTATTTCCGACCCACCGAGGTGGAAACGCTGCTGGGCGATCCCACCAAGGCCAACCAGAAGCTGGGCTGGACACCGGCCACCAGTTTCGAGCAGCTGGTGGCTGAAATGACCGATGCCGATCTCGAACATGCCCGCCGCGATGCGCTGATGGCCCGCGAAGGCTTCAAGACCTACAAGCGGCGCGAGTGAACCGATGAAACCCGATTCGCGCATCTTCGTTGCCGGCCACAACGGGCTGGTGGGCTCGGCGCTGGTGCGGCGCTGGCGCAAGGCCGGCTTCAATAATCTGCTGCTGAGACGCAGCGCTGAGGTCGATCTGACCGATCAGGCGGCGACCGAAGCGTTCTTTGCCAACGAGAAGCCGGAGTACGTGCTGCTGGCAGCGGCGAAGGTGGGCGGCATCCACGCCAACGATACCTATCCGGCCGAGTTCATCCGCGACAATCTGGCCATCCAGACCAATGTCATCCATGCCGCACGCAAGCACGGCGTGAAGAAACTGCTGTTTCTCGGCAGCAGCTGCATCTATCCCAAGCTGGCGCCGCAGCCGATGAATGAGGACTGCCTGCTGACCGGGCCGCTGGAGCCTACCAACCAGTGGTACGCCATCGCCAAGATTGCGGGCCTCAAGATGTGCCAGGCCTACCGGCGCCAATACGGGTTCAATGCCATCGCGGCCATGCCCACCAATCTGTACGGACCGAACGATAACTTCGACCTGCAGAACTCGCATGTGCTGCCGGCGCTGATCCGCAAGTTTCATGAAGCGAAACAGCTGAACGCACCGGTGGTGGAGATCTGGGGCACCGGCAACCCACGCCGCGAATTCCTGCATGCCGACGATCTGGCCGACGCCTGCCTGCACCTGATGCAGAGCTATGACGATGAGCAGCTGGTGAACGTGGGTTGGGGGAGCGACGTCAGCATCGCGGAGCTGGCGGCAATGGTGGCCAGGGTGGTGGGGTATCAGGGCCGCATGCACTTCGACACCAGCAAGCCCGACGGCACGCCACGCAAGTTGCTCGACACCGGGCGCCTGACGGCATTGGGCTGGCAACCGAAAATTCCGCTCGAACAGGGTTTGCGCGATACCTACGCCTGGTTCGCCAACAAGTGCGGGACTTTTCCTACAACAAAGTCGCACTGAACCTCAGCTGTCAGAAATCACAGTTATGCCGTCGCGTCAGTTGATTGTCTGCGTTCAGCAACGTTCCTAAGTGTACGAACTATAAGTAATATAGCCTTCCATGACTTCACTATGGTCCGCAGGCGTGGCTGGTCTGATTACCGCCATCGCCATTGTCGTCTTGAGACCCCTCGCGGTAACCCTCGATTTCATCGATCGGCCCGGCGGACGAAAAACCCATAATGGTGAGGTGCCTGTCATCGGCGGTCTGGCCATGTTCATCGGCGTGGTCGTCGGTCTCGGCGTACTGCTGTACGACGCGACGACGAATGTCGCCCCTTTGAATGCCGCCTTCGGGCTGCTGGTGGTCGTTGGCCTGTTCGACGATCGCTTTGGACTGTCTCCGTGGATCAGGCTGCCGGTGCACGCTGCGGTGGCGCTGTTGCTGGTGGAAGCGGCGGGCTGTCGTGTTACCACACTCGGGAATGCCTTTGCGCTGGGGGATATCCAGTTCGCCGGCATCTGGGTGTATGTGGCCAGCGTCATCCTGATCGCGGCGGCCATCAACGCCTTCAACATGCTCGATGGCATGGATGGGCTGGCAGGCACCACCGCGGGGGTGGCCATTACCGCGCTGGGCTGGGTGGCCTGGCGCGATGGCGATACGCAGTCGCTGGGCATCTGCGCCGTGCTGCTGGGCGCCATCTGCGGCTTCCTGCTGTTCAACGTGCCGATGGCGCAAAATCGGCCCTTGCGTTGCTTCATGGGCGATGCCGGCAGTACGCTGCTGGGTGTGGCGGTGGCGTGGACCATGGTGCGGCTGACGCAGCCGGGTTCGGGGGCTCATCCCGGCATCTCGCCGGTCACCGCGCTGTGGATTGGCGGTCTGCCGTTGTTCGAACTGCTGTGGTCCTTTTTGCGCCGGGTTGCACGTGGTGGCTCGCCGTTTGTAGCCGACACCGAGCACTTCCATCATCTGGTGATTCGCGCCGGTTACAGTGTGCGCGCGGCCTTCATACTGTTCTTCGTTGTGGCGGTGGCCCTTGCCACGGCCGGCCTGGCGCTGGAGTCGGCCGGTGTGCCGGCCTACATCTCGCTGCTGCTGCTGGCCTGCGCCGGTGTCATTTTCGTGTGCTCCATGTATCGAATCGAGAAACTGCTGCCCTGGCTGCCGCATCAGGCACGCAGAACCTCCGTTAGTTGATCATCGCATCCGTGCTGGCTGACCTACCTCCCGACCTTAATCCCCTCACCGTCACCGCCACCCGCATCGAGGCACCACTGCTCGAAGTGCCGGCGGCGGTGTCGTCGGTGGCGATCCGCGACGCGGGTCTGGGCGTCAATCTGTCGGATTCGCTGGGCGCGGTGCCGGGCCTGCTGGCGCGCGACCGGCAGAACTACGCCCAGGACACGCAGATCTCGGTGCGGGGTTTCGGAGCGCGTTCCACCTTCGGTATCCGCGGTGTGCGTCTTTACGTGGATGGCATTCCGGCCACGCAGCCTGACGGGCAGGGGCAGGTATCGCATTTCAATCTGGCCACCGCGCAACGGGTCGAGATCCTGCGCGGGCCGTTTTCGGCGTTGTATGGCAATTCCTCGGGTGGGGTGATCCAGCTGTTCACCGCCGACGGGGCCGGCGAGCCGTCGCTGAATGGTGGTGTGGCGCTGGGCAGTTTTTCCACCCATCGCGTCAACGTGGGGAGCGAGGGCGAAGTGGGCTCCTGGCGCTACAACTTCGGCTACATGGATTTCGGCACCGATGGCGCGCGCGGCCACAGCGCGGCCACGCGTGAATCGATGCAGCTGAAGGTGGGCGCGAAGCTGGCCGACAATCATCAGCTGACGTTGCTGTACAACGATTTCGATGCGCCGGACGCCCAGGACCCGTTGGGCCTGACGAGCGCGCAGTTCAATGCCGATCCATGGCAGGCCGCGCCGGTCAGCTTGCAGTTCAACACGCGCAAGAGCGCCAGCCAGCGCCAGGGCGGTGTGTTGTACGACTGGCAGCTGTCCGATGCACAGCAGCTGCATCTGATGGGTTACACCGGCCGGCGTACGGTGCTGCAGTACCTGTCCATCCCGGCTGGGCCGCAGGCCAATCCGGCTCACTCGGGTGGCGTGGTCGATCTGGGCACCCGCTACGAGGGTGGCGAGATGCGCTGGAGCGGAGACCTTTACCCGCTGCAGCTGGTGGCGGGTCTGACCTATGACGGTCTGTCGCAGCGCCGGCGCGGCTTCGAGAATTTCATCGGCAGCACATTGGGTGTGCGCGGCGCGTTGCGACGCGACGAGCTGAACAAGGTGCACGCCTTCGACCAGTATGCGCAGGCGGCATTGCGGTTGACGCCGAGCTGGTCGGCACAGCTGGGAATTCGGCACAGCGAGGTGCAGTTCAAGTCCGACGACGATTATGTTCGCGCCGGCAATGCAGACGACAGTGGCAGCGCTGACTACAGCGCCACCACACCGGTGGCCAGCCTGCTGTGGCGGCCGCGATCCGACCTCAGTCTGTATGGAGCCTTCGGCCGCGGCTTCGAAACGCCCACCTTCGCCGAGCTGGCGTACCGCAGCGATGGCGCAGGGCTGAACTTCGCGCTCGATCCGGCACGCACCCGCCATTTCGAACTGGGTACCAAGTGGCAGAGCGCCACGGCGCACGCCGAACTGGCGCTGTTCCGCGCCGACACGCGCGATGAACTGGTGGTGGCCAGCAGCAGTGGCGGTCGATCGGTGTATGCGAACGCCGGCCGCACCCGTCGTGAGGGCGTTGAACTCGGTGCAGGTTTTGCCTTCGCTTCCCGCTGGCAATCCGGGCTGACTTACACCTGGCTGCAGGCCACAGTGCGTGAGGGCGAGGGTGCGCTGGTGAGCGGCAATCGCATCCCCGGCGTACCGCATTCGGCGCTGGCGGCCACGCTTAACTGGACCGAGGGCAGCTGGCAGGCCGAATTGCAGGGCAGTTACCTGTCGCGCGTCATGGTCAACGACGCGAATGCCGAGTCGGCGCCTCCGTATGCGCTGTTCAATCTCACGCTCAGCCATCGCTGGCAGCAGCCGTCATCGCAGGTGCAGGTGTTCCTGCGCGTCGACAATCTGCTGGATCGCCGCTACGTCGGCTCGGTCATCGTCAACGATGCCAACGGCCGCTTCTACGAATCCGGCGCCGGTCGTGCGCTGCTGTTGGGGTTACGGCTGGCGCAGTGATTGCATCTGCCGGCATGATGATGCCGCGGATGACCCACACGACTGAACTGCTCTGGCGCGAATACGACAGCGGCGAACAGCTGGCCGAGGTGTTGGCGGCCGAGCTGGCCGGCTGGCTGCACGATCAATTGGCGCGGCAATCCGCGCTGACACTGGCGCTGCCGGGCGGCCGCTCGCCCTGGCCCATCTATCGCCGGCTGGCGCAGCAGCCACTGCGCTGGAGCGACATTACCATCGTGCCCACCGACGATCGGCGGGTGCCGGTCGATGATCCGCTCAGCAACTTTGCACAGCTCAAGCAAAGCTTTGCCGCCACCGGCGCGAAACTGGTGCCGCTGGTTGCCGATGCCGCGCTGTCCTACGTTCCTTGGCCGCCGGCGCTGGCATGGTTGGGCATGGGGCTGGATGGTCACACCGCTTCGATCTTTCCCGGCCCCGATCTGCAGGCGGCGCTGCAGGCACCGCCGTCGCGGCGCGCGATCGGGGTGCTGCCTGACCCGCTGCCGGCCGAAGCGCCGGTGGCGCGGGTCACGCTGACCCGCGCAAGCTTGCTGTCGGCGCGGCGTCTGATCGTGGTGATCCAAGGCGCTGCCAAGCGCCAGGTCCTGGAGCAGGCCTGGGCAGAGCGCGGCGCGGCCGCGCCGCCCATTGTCCAGGTGCTGTCGCAGGCTGTGCGGCCGGTCGAAGTTTTCTGGAGCCCAACATGACCTTGCATGCCGTCGTCGAATCGGTGACCCAACGGGTGATCGAGCGCTCACGCGCCTCGCGCAGCGCCTACCTGCAGCTGATCGAACGCGAACGCGAGCGCGGTGTGGACCGGCCGCAGTTGTCCTGCGGCAATCTGGCGCATGGCTTCGCCGCCGCCGGCGAGGACAAGGCCAGCATCCGCGCCGGCGGCGCCATGAACATCGCCATCGTCACGGCCTACAACGACATGCTGTCAGCGCATCAGCCCTACGGCCGCTATCCCGATCAGATCAAGCTGTTCGCGCGTGAGGCGGGCGTCACCGCGCAGGTGGCCGGTGGTGTGCCGGCCATGTGCGATGGCGTGACCCAGGGTCAGCCCGGCATGGAGATCGGCCTGTTCAGTCGCGACGTCATCGCGCTGTCGACGGCGGTGGCGCTGTCGCACGGCATGTTCGAGGGTGCGGCCCTGCTGGGCATCTGCGACAAGATCGTGCCGGGACTGCTGATCGGCGCGCTGCGCTTCGGCCATCTGCCCACCATCATGATTCCCGGCGGTCCCATGCCTTCGGGGCTCGGCAACAAGGAAAAGCAGCGCGTGCGGCAGCTGTATGCCGAGGGCAAGGCCACGCGCGAGCAGCTGCTGGAGGTGGAGGCGGCTTCCTATCATACCGGCGGAACCTGCACGTTTTATGGCACCGCCAATTCCAATCAGATGCTGATGGAGGTGATGGGCCTGCACATCCCTGGCGCCGCCTTCGTCAATCCGGGCACCCGGCTGCGGCAGGCATTGACGCGCGCCGCCGTACACCGCCTGGCCGCCATCGGCTGGCGTGGCGAGGACTACCGCCCGCTGGGTCGCTGCGTCGACGAGAAGGCTATCGTCAATGCCATTGTGGGCCTGCTGGCCACCGGCGGTTCCACCAACCACGCCATCCATCTGCCGGCCATTGCGCGTGCGGCCGGCATCGTCATCGACTGGGAGGATTTCGATCGGTTGTCGGCGGTGGTGCCGCTGATCGCGCGCATCTATCCCAGCGGCTCGGCCGATGTGAACGACTTCCACGCTGCTGGCGGCATGCCCTTCGTGATCCGTGAACTGCTGGGCGCCGGCCTGCTGCACCGGGATCTGCTGACCGTCGGAGGCAAGGATCTTGGCGACTATGCCTGCGAACCCACACTCGACAGCGAGGCGCTGCTGTGGAAAGACGCGCCGGTGCAGAGCCGCGCCGAGGCCATCCTGCGTCCGGCTGCTGCGCCATTCAGCGTCGATGGTGGCATGCGTCTGGTCAGCGGCAATCTGGGCCGCGCCATCTTCAAGACCAGCGCCGTCAAACCCGAGCACTGGACCATCGAGGCGCCGGCGCGCGTGTTCTTCGACCAGGATCAGGTGCTGACGGCCTTCAAGGCCGGCGAACTGGATCGCGATGTGGTGGTGGTGGTGCGTTTCCAGGGACCACGCGCCAATGGCATGCCCGAACTGCACAAGCTGACGCCCTCGCTGGGCGTATTGCTGGACAAGGGCTTCAAGGTGGCGCTGGTCACCGATGGGCGCATGTCCGGCGCCTCGGGCAAGGTGCCGGCGGCTATTCATGTGGTGCCCGAGTCCATCAACGCCGGTCCCATCGGCAAGCTGCGCGACGGCGATGTGGTGCGGCTGTGCGCCGAACGCGGCGAGCTGTCGGCATTGGTGGACTCCGCGCTGTGGGCCGCGCGCGATATCGCACCGGCACCGCCGCCCGCCACCGGCACTGGCCGCGAGCTGTACGCCTTCATGCGTCACGGTGCCGACGGCGCCGAGCAGGGCGCCTCGGCCATGCTGTCGGCCGCCAGCTTGTGACCAGCATGCAGATCGCCACCGTCGATATTGGCGGCACGCATGCGCGTTTCGCACTGGCCGACGTCGGTGCGCACGGCATCGAATTGCTTGGTGAACCGGCCATTCTGCGCACTGCCGATTACGCTGGCTTGCGTGAGGCTTGGCAGACTTGGGCTGCCACGCTCGGCCCGACACCGCCGCGCGCAGCCATTGCCGCGGCCACCTCCATCCGCGGTGAGCTGCTGAAGTTCACCAACAACCCCTGGACCATCCGGCGTGCGACGCTGGCCTCGGACCTGGGACTGGAAGCCTGCACGCTGGTCAACGATCTCGAAGCGGTGGGTCATGCCGTGGCGCGCGCCGTGCCGGCCGACCTGCGGCACATTGCCGGGCCCGATCACTCGTTGCCGGCGCGCGGCCTGATCAGCGTGATCGGTGTGGGCACAGGCTTCGGTGTGGCGCAGTTGTTACGCAGTGATGCCGGGTACCAGGTGCTGTCGGCCGAAGGCGGGCACGCCGGCTTCGCGCCGGTGGATGAGATCGACGATGCCATCCTCGTGCGCCTGCGCCGTGAGCATGGGCGCGTATCCACCGAGCGTGTGGTCTCGGGGCCGGGCCTGGTCGCGATCTATCAAACGCTGGCGGCGCTGGAGGGCAGCATTGCTCCCGTCACCGATGACAAGGCGCTGTGGCAGGCGGCCCTGAATGACGGTGATGCACTGGCGGTACGCGCGCTGCAACGCTTCTGCCAGTGCTTCGGCAGCGCGGCCGGCGACATTGCGCTGATCCATGGCGCCGCTGCGGTGGTGCTGGGCGGCGGAATGGCGCTGCGACTGCGCGACCGGTTGGCACAGGCCGGTTTCGCCCAGCATTTTGTTGCCAAGGGCCGTTTCGAACCACTGATGCGCGGACTGCCGGTCAAGCTGATCGTGCATCCGCAGCCGGGTCTGTATGGCGCCGCCGCAGCCTTTGCCAGGGAGCATGCATGATGAAGCCGATCGAAGCCCTGATGCGACGTGCGCCGGTGATTCCGGTGCTGGTGATCGATGACGTGGCGCATGCGGTGCCGGTGGCTGCAGCGCTGGTGGCCGGCGGTCTCACGGTGCTGGAGGTCACCTTGCGCACACCGGCGGCGTTGGCCGTGATCCGCGAAATGGCGCGCGTGCCGGGTGCGGTGGTAGGCGCTGGCACCGTGCTGAACGGCAACGATGTGGGCGCCAGCCGCGAAGCCGGGGCCCAGTTCATCGTCAGTCCCGGGCTGACCACACAGGTGGTACAGGCCGCGGAACGCGCGCAGCTGCCGATACTGCCCGGCATCGCCAACGCCAGCGATCTGATGCGTGGACTGGATCTCGGGCTCAGCCACTTCAAATTTTTTCCAGCCGAATCGCTGGGCGGCGTCGGCACTCTGAAGGCGCTGGCCGCGCCCTTCGCGCAGTGCCTGTTCTGTCCCACCGGCGGCATTCGCGCCGAGACGGCCGCCAGCTGGCTGGCGCTGCCGTCGGTGCTTTGCGTGGGTGGCAGCTGGCTGGTGCCGCCAGGATTGCCGGATGTGGCCGCCATCGAATCGCGCGCCCGGGCGGCCGCGACTGGCTTCACAAAACTTTAAAAATATCAGGAAGTTACAAAATAATCCGCAGCATGCTGTCTTATCATTCCCCGCCTTACTGTGGACATGGGGCCGTCTTGATGTTGCGCGAAGGAAAGAGCATGCCGGCGAAGTGGCGAGGCAGACATCACGGGGTATGGCTGAAGTCAGTTCTGGCACTGGCAATGCCCATGCTGGCCGGGGTAGCCACTGCCGCGGCGCCCCCCACCGCCACCACCGGCGGGCAGGCGGTCAGCGTGATGACGCCGGCGCGCACGGCGCTGACACGCAAACTGCTCGCCACTGGCTCGATCTTCGCCTGGCAGGAAATCGTCATTGCCCCCGAGGTTGGCGGTTACCAGGTGGCGGCAGTCAATGTCGAGATCGGCGATCGCGTCAAGCGTGGTCAGGTACTGGCGCGGCTGTCTTCCGAGCTGCTGCAGTCACAGGTGGACATTACCCGCGCCGGCGTCAAGCAGGCCGAAGCCAGTCTGGCCAATACGCGTGCGGCGCTGAATCGTGGTGAGGCCATCGCCGCCAATGGCGCGCTGTCGCGCGCCGATCTGGACACGCTGCGCGCCAATGCCATCGCGGCCGAGGCCGCTGTGGCCACGGCGCAGGCCAATCTCGAATCTGCCGAGCTCCGGTTGCGCTTTACGCAGGTGCGGGCGTCGGATGATGGTGTCATCACCGCGCGCACGGTGAATGTGGGTCAGGTGGTGCAGGCCGGCACCGAGATCATGCGTCTGCTGCGCCACGGACGCGTGGAGTGGCGTGCCGAAGTGCCCGAAGCCGACATGCGTGAAGTGCGCGCCGGCCAGAAGGTGAGGATCACCACCGTCAATGGTACGGCGCTGACCGGCAAGGTGCGCAGCGTGGCGCCCACCATCCAGAGCAACAACCGCACCGGCCTGGTCTATGTGGACGTGGCCGGGCAGGGCGTGCGGCCCGGCATGTTCGCGCGCGGCGAGATCGAGGTGGGCAATGCCTCGGCACTGATGGTGCCCATTGGCGCGGTGCTGGTGCAGGATGGCTACAGCTATGTCTTCGTGCTGCGCGCCGATACCACCGTGGAACGCCGCCGCGTCAGCACCGGCGCCATGCGGGCCGGGCAGGTCGAGATCAGTGCCGGACTGAAGGATTCCGAACGCATCGTCGCCAGCGGCGTGGCCTTCCTCAGCGACGGCCAGCGCGTCAACGTGAGGCCAGCAAAATGAATTTCGTCACCTGGGGCATCCGCAATCCGGTACCGGTGCTGATGCTGTTTGTGGTGCTGACGGTCGGCGGCCTGTTCGCCTTCCGTTCGCTGGGCATCCAGAACATGCCCGACATGAACTTCCCCGGTGTGACGGTTTCGATGAGCTATGCCGGCACGCCGCCGGACCAGATGGAAACCGAGATCACGCGCAAGATCGAAGATGCGGTCGCCGGCGTGGTCGGCGTGCGGCATATCACTTCGCAGATCTCGCAGGGCAGCTCGGAAACCTTTGTGGAACTGCAGCTGGGCACCGATGTGCCGCAGGCGGTGGATGATGTGCGCGATGCGGTGACGCGCGTGCGCTCTAATCTGCCGGCCGACGCGCTCGAACCGGTGGTCTCGCGCGTGACCATGATGGGCGTGCCCATCCTGGTCTACAGCGTCAACGCGCCGGGTCTCGGCGATGAGGAACTGTCCTGGTTCGTCGACCAGACCGTGATGCGGCAGCTCAGCGCCGTGCCCGGCGTGGGTCGTGTCAAACGTGTCGGTGGCGTGCAGCGCGAGGTGCTCGTCAGCCTGGATCCGGATCGCATGAACGCCATCGGCGCCACCGCCAGCGACGTATCGCGTCAGCTCAAGCGCATCCAGGCCGATCTGCCGGCCGGCACCGCACGCGTGGGCGGAATGGAGCAGAGCGTACGCGCACTGGGCACCATCGAGTCGGCGCAGCAGCTGTCCGAACTGACGATCGTGCTCGGCGATGGCCGCTCGGTGCGGCTGGATGCCATAGCCACCGTTACCGATCAGGCCGCCGAACAGCGTGAGCTGGCGCTGCTGAATGGCAAGCCGGTGGTGGGTTTCAGCATAACGCGCGCCTGGGGCGCCAGCGTGGCCGGTGTCGCGGAAGCCACGCAGAAGGCGGTGGATGAACTGCAGCGGCAGCATCCCAATGTGAGCTTCACCGTCATCGACGACACCGAAGTGGCGGAAGTGCATGAGTCCTATCGCAGCTCGATGGAGATGCTGCTGGAAGGCGCGGCGCTCGCCATCCTGGTGGTGTGGCTGTTCCTGCGCGACTGGCGCGCGACGCTGATTTCCGCCTCGGCACTGCCGCTGGCGGTGATTCCGACCTTTCTGGGTATGGCGGCGCTGGGTTACACGCTGAACCTGCTGACGCTGCTGGCGCTGACGCTGGTGGTGGGCATGCTGGTGGACGATGCCATCGTCGAGGTCGAGAACATCGTGCGGCATCTGCGCCAGGGCAAACCGCCCATCAAGGCTGCCACCGAGGCGGCACTGGAAATCGGTCTGGCGGTAGTGGCCACCACGCTGACGCTGGTGGCGGTGTTCCTGCCGGTGGCTTTCATGGGCGGCATCTCCGGCGAATTCTTCCGTCCCTTTGCCTTCACGGCGGCGATGGCCGTGCTGTGTTCGCTGCTGGTGGCGCGGTTGCTGACGCCGGCGCTGGCGGCGCATTTCATGAAGGCCGACAGCCGTGAACATGGCGAGCTGCCGTGGCTGAAGCTTTATCTGCGCGCCGTGAACTGGTGCCTGCACCACCGCCGCACAACGCTGTCCGTCGCGACGGTGGTATTTCTCGGCTCAATGGCCTCGGGCCTGCTGCTGCCCACCACCTTCGTGTCGAGTGGCGATCGCGGCGCTTCGTCGCTGACCGTAGAATTGCCACCCGGATCGAATCTGCAGCAGACGCTGGCCGCTGCAGAGACCTTGCGCGCCCGCATTGCCGCCATGCCCGAGACCGAACGTGTGTTCACCGTGGCTGGCAATGGCTCGGACGTGCGCACCGCCAGCCTGAACGTCATCTGGAAGCCGCGTGGCGAACGTGAACTGTTGACGCCGCAGTTGCAAAAGCGCGCGGTGGAGCTGGCCGCCGATATTCCCGGCGTCCGCATCCAGACCATGGCCTTGCAGGGCGGCGGGCTGTCGTTCGAACTGGTGGGCGAAGACTCGGTGCAGCTGGAGGCTGCCGCTGCGGCGGTGGTGGCCGAAATGGCCACTACGTCCGGGTTCAGCGCGCCGCGTTCCAGCGCCAGCCTGCTGCAGCCGGAGATTGTCGTCCGGCCACTGTCGGACCGCGCCGCCGAACTGGGTGTCACCACCGAGGCCATGTCGACGGCGGTGCGCTTCGCCACCAGTGGCGATGTGGAACTGGGCCTGGCCAAACTGAACCTGCCCACGCGACAAGTGCCGATCCGCGTGCGTCTCGACGATTCGGCGCGCGATGATATTGCGCGGCTCCGTCTGCTGCCGGTGCCGGGGCGCAGCGGCGCCGTGCCGCTGGCCAATGTGGCCGACCTCAGTTTTGGCACCGCGCCAGCCAGCATCAGCCGCTATGACCGCAACCGCAACATCACCATCAGCGCCGATCTGGACGACATTGCGCTCGGCGAAGGCATGCAGCGCATCGGGCAGCTGGAGTCGATGCGCAACCTGCCCACCAGCGTGCGGCGCGTCAACACCGGCGAATCGCTGTTCTTCAGCGAGATGATGAACAGCTTCGTGCTGGCCATGGTCATCGGCCTGCTGTGCGTGTATGCGCTGCTGGTGCTGCTGTTCCATGATTTCGTGCAGCCCATCACCATCCTCAGCGCGGTGCCGCCCTCGGTGGGTGGCGCCTTCCTGTTCCTGCTGCTGTTCCGCTACAGCCTGTCGCTGTCGGCGCTGATCGGCATGTTGACGCTGATGGGCATCGTCACCAAGAATTCCATCCTGCTGGTGGAGTATGCGGTGATGGCGCGACGCGACCACGGGCTGTCGCGTCATGACGCGCTGATGGATGCCTGCTCCAAGCGCGCGCGGCCCATCATCATGACCACCATCGCGATGGGCGCCGGCATGCTGCCGATCGCGATGGGCTGGTCCGGCGATCCCAGCTTCCGCGCGCCGATGGGCATGGCCGTGATTGGCGGACTGGTGGCTTCCACGGTGCTCAGCCTGTTCGTGGTGCCCTCTGTCTACACGCTGCTGGACGACGCAGAACTGTGGGTGCTGAAGCGTTTCCGGCGTCGACCGGCAGAACCTGCGCCGCAGCCTTCGGAGTCGTGAGGGGCAGGCTTCCTGTCTGTCTGCGGTAGAAAGTCGAGTGGCATTGCCGTACCCGCGGGGGTGCAATGGCATACCCGCGGAGAGCTTTCATGAACGCCCTGTATTCGTTGTACGATGCGCTCCTGAGCATCGATGTGCCGGCCGACAAAGCCAAGGCCGTGGTCAGCGCCATGGAGCAGGAGATGAGCGGCGTTCTGGCGACCAAGTCCGATCTGCAGGGCACCCAGCTGCTGTTGCGGCAGGAGTTGACTGCTACGCGCGACTTGCTGAAGCAGGAAATTGACACTGCCCGTGTTTCGCTGAAGCAGGAGCTGGCGACTACGCGGGATTCGCTGAGGCAGGAAATCGCTGCGGTGCGCGATTCGTTGAAGCAGGAAATCGCTGCGGTGCGCGACTCGCTGAAGCAGGAAATCACTGCGGTGCGCGATTCGCTGACGCAGGAGATCACCGCACTCAGGCAGTCGTCCGAGAGTCAGTTCAAGGTGTTCGAAGGCAAGTTCGAGGTATTCGAGCAGAAGCTGGAGCTGCTGCGTTCCTCGATGACCATCCGCCTGGGCTGGATGTTCTTTGTCGGCATGGGCCTGTTGTTCACCGCTTTGAAGCTGACCTGAAACCGATTCACTGCGTCGTTGCGCCGCGGCGATTGCCTGGCATGAAGATCTTCCTCACCGCACTCTGCCTGGCCGCCCTCGCCACCGCCTTCGGCGCCGCTACCGCAGGTCGCGATACCTTGCTGCCGGGCTCGATCCGGGAGGCAGCACGCCAGATCAACGCCGATACGCTGGCCGCGCCGGTGCGTTTTCTCGCCGACGATGCCCTCGAAGGCCGCGCGCCCGCCAGTGCCGGCGACCGGCTGGCGCGGTTGTATCTGGCCACCGAGCTGCAATCGCTGGGTTTCCGGCCGGCGGGCGTCAACGGCAGCTGGGAACAGCCGCTGGAAATTGTCGGCGTCACGGCAGCCATGCCGGCGCAGTGGAATTTCAATACCGCGAAGGGAACCACGGCCTGGCGCTGGAACGAGGATTACATTGCCGCCAGTGGTGTCGTCGAAGAGTCGGTGAGCATCGGCAACGCCGAACTGGTGTTCGTTGGTTACGGCATCCAGGCCCCCGAATACCAGTGGGATGATTTCAAGGGCGCCGACCTCGGCAACAAGATCCTGGTGATGCTGAACAACGATCCCGACTGGGATCCGCAGTTGTTCGAAGGCAATCGCCGCCTGTACTACGGTCGCTGGACCTACAAGTACGAGAGCGCGGCGCGGCAGGGCGCGGTCGGCGCCATCATCGTGCACACGCGGCCCTCGGCTGGTTATCCATGGCAGGTGGTGCAGACCTCATGGTCGGGCGAGCAGTTCGAATTGCCGGCGCAGAACGAAGCGCGCCTCCGCCTGCGCAGCTGGGCCACCGAGGCGGCCATGCGCCAGCTGCTGCGATCGGCGGGCTTCGATCTCGACCGGCTGACCGAAGCAGCGAAGCAGCGCGATTTCAAGCCGGTGCCGCTGGGCATCACCACCTCGCTGGCATTCACCAACAGGTTGTCGCAGGTGCAGACCGCCAATGTGGCCGGCGTGCTGCCGGGGTCCGATCCGCGGCTGCGCGATGAGTATGTGATCTTCACCGCGCATCACGACCATCTGGGCGTCGGCGAGCCCGATGCGAAGGGCGATCGCATCTACAACGGTGCGCTGGATAATGCGGCCGGCTGTGCGCAGCTGCTGGCCATTGCGCGCGCCTATGCATCGCTCCCGCAGCGTCCGCGCCGCTCCACCATGATGCTGTTCGTGGCGGCCGAGGAGCAGGGGCTGCTGGGCTCGCGCTATTTCGCCGCTCATCCGACCGTGCCGGCCGGGCGCATCGCCGCCAACATCAACTTCGACGGCGGCAACATCTGGGGCCGTACGCGCGACGTGACGCTGATCGGCATGGGCAAGTCGTCGCTGGATGAGGTGGCGCAGAGCGTGGCGCATATCCAGCGGCGGCGGCTGGAGCCGGACCAATTTCCGGACCGCGGCTACTTCTATCGTTCGGACCAGTTCGAGTTCGCGCGCATCGGCGTGCCGGCGCTGTATTTCGAAACCGGCACCGAGATGATTGGCCGTGCGCCGGAGTGGGGCAGGCAGCAGATCGAGGCCTGGGAAGAAGCGCAGTATCACCAGCCTTCCGATCAGCTCGATGCTGGCTGGAATTTCGACGGCATGATCGAGGACGCGCAGTTGGGGCTGTACGCCGGCTGGCTGATCGCGCAGGCCGAGGACCTGCCGGCCTGGCGCAAGGGCGATGAATTCGAGGCCATGCGCCTGAAGGCGCTGGCCGCACGCTGAAAATCAGGCCGCGGCGGCGACGGTTTCGACGCGGTTCCGGCCGGACTGCTTGGCCTGGTACAGCGCCACATCGGCGCGATGGATCAGCGCGTCCACGCTCTCGCCGGCGTATCCGCAGGCAGTGCCCAGTGAAATGGTCACCTTGTCGATGTATTCGTTGCTGCCGGTGCGCTTCAGACGCCCACGTCCCACCGCCAGACGGATCTGTTCGGCCACCAGCGCCGCCGCATCCAGATCGGTGTCCGGCAGCAGGATGGCAAATTCTTCGCCGCCGAAACGGGCCGCCACGTCGCGTCCCTTGATGTTTGAATGCAGCACGCCGGCGACCGAGCGGATCACCTGGTCGCCGACCAGGTGGCCATAACTGTCGTTGATGCGCTTGAAGTGGTCGATGTCGGCCATGATCAGCGAGCTGCCCTGCAGTCCGTTCGGGCGGCTGCCCAGCAGCGACTCGGCGGCACGTTCGAAGCCGCGCCGGTTGCGCAGGTTGGTCAGCGAATCGGTCAGCGCTTCGCCCTGCACCTTGTCCAGCTGATCCTTCAGCGCCGTGATCTGCTGGGCGCTGGATTCCAGCTGATGGCGCATCTCGTCGGTGGAGCTCTGCACGGCGGTCGTGCGCCGCGCCAGCACCTGGATCAGTTCACGCAGTGCGCCGGAGTCCAGCGGCGCATCCAGTTGCGCTGAGGCCTCCTGCAGGGCGCGACTGAAGTCTGCCGCATCGGCGCCAGCCGAACTGGCCAGCGTGCCCAGCTGCAGTAGCAGGGCGTTGAATTCGGCGTGCAGTTTTTCGGCCGCTTCCACGTCGCGCGCAGCGATGTAGCGCGCGAACAGCCGCACGGTTTCATCGTTGCTGACAGGGCGCGGATCGTTGAGACGGGCATTGAGCGCGTCGGCCAGCCGCGGATTGATGCCCGCCAGGTACTCGTACCAGACCGCGTAGCTGGTCGGATAGTAGGTGCCGCCGTGTCTGGCGATTCGCGGCAGGATCAGACGGAGTAGTTCCCCGCTGTGCTCGCTGGTTTCGTGATAACGCATGGTCCATCCTTGGCACCGGCGCTGGCGCTGCACCATTGTCGGCATTTGCGCGGCAGTACTTGAGTGATGCAGCGCAAGTCCCGTGCAAAATGCCGCAGTGGACTGCGATGCAGTTGGCAGATTTGTCGCGTTATCATCTGCCGGTCAATGGACTGGTCAAGGAATCGGCAATGCGCATTGTGCTGGCACTGGTCGTGATCGCCCTGATATTCATGGTGGGCGTGGCGATCGGACGTCGCAAGGGCCCCTGAGCGGGGCCCTGCGTTATTTGATGAGCCATTCCATGGCAGGATTGGCGGAGGTCGAGCCGTAGCGCAGCATCAGCAGCTTGGCAGGCTGCAGCTGGTACAACACGGCGGTTCCCCCGCCCACCACGGGCAGTGATGCCGTGCCCAGTCCCCGACCCGTCGACACGCTGATGGAAAATGAAGTTGCCGTGCTCACCGAGCCCGAAGAGGTGAAGGTGTAGAGGCCACTGGTCAGGGTGCCGGCCGGAATCATTACCAGCGGAGCAGTGCCCTGCGGGAACTGGGTGCCCAGCACCAGCAGGCCGTCGACCGAATGCGCATAGGGTCCGGCCATCTGCGCTTCGAGCAGACCTGCGTTGCCGCTGACCGAGCCGCGTTCGATGACATATCCATTCGCCGTGCCGTCCAGATACAGCGTGAACTGCCGCGCGCTGCCGCCGCTGCTGAAGCTGAGTGTGGCGCGCCCGTCGGTGGCCACGCTGTACTGCGCTCCGCTCACTGCAGTGCCGAGACTGTTGGCCGAATAGGCTGCGCTATCCAGCAGCAGATCGACGGTGCCGGCACTGGCGTTGCCGTTCGACAGCCTGGCCAGCGCCGCGACGCCGCCGGGGGTCTGCGCCGGGTTGAAGCCCCACAGGCTGAGGACACCGGGTGAGGCCAGCGCCGTGTTGTCGAAGCTGGCGGCGCGGCGGGTCATGAAGCCGGTCAGCCGCGGCGCACTGGCTTCGCTGGCGACATTGATCAGCAGCAGCCGGTTGGCGTTGATGACGTAGTAAGCCAGGCTGAAATTCTCGCCACCGCCGCTCAAGGTCAGCACACCACGGCCATTGGCGTCCGGCGGACTCATGTTGCCGGTCAGCGTGGCGGCGCTCAGCGCGCTGGCGGCGTTGGAATCCATGCGGCCCGCTGTCACGACACCGCCGGCGTCCACCGTCAGCTGCCCGATCAGGCCCATGCGCGCTTCGTCGCCACTGGCGCCCAGTGCGCCAAAGGCATAACTGCCGGCCAGCTGCGCCAGATTGAAGGCGGCCGGATCCTGGCGTTCCAGGAAGCCGGAAGCGGTGGCGGTGCCGCCATTGGTGAGGATCACGCGGCCGCGGTCCAACGCGATGGTGATGCCGAAGTTGAATACCGGCGAATCTCCGCTGGCGTTCAGATTCAGCTCGCCGCTGTTGCCGATGCCGCCGTTCTCCGAGGAACGGATGGTGCAGTTGCCGCTGAGTGCTGCACCGTCAGTGGTGACGCCGCCGGCCTTGCGATCGCCAATGCCGGACAGCGAGCCGTCGCTGGCCACGTTGATGCTGGCGGCGCGGGTGGCCAGTTGCGAGCTGCCGACGCCGCTGACCAGCATGGCGTACTGACCGCTCAGCAGACAGGTCGTTGCTGGCTGCACCTGCAGCGTCAGACTGGCGGTGGAGGTGCGGCTGTTGGTGTCGGTGACCTGCAGCTGGAAGTTGTAACTGCCGGCGGTGGTCGGCGTGCCGGAGAAGGACACATAGGACGTGGTGGTCTCGGTGCCCAGCGTCATGCCATCCGGCAGTGCGCCGCTGGTGATGGTCCAGGTGAAGGGCGATGCGCCACCCTGCAACGGTATCGATCCGGTGTAGTACAGGCCCACACTGGCCGGGAACAGCTGCTGGGTAGTCACCACCGGATCGCCATTGGCGCGCACCACGATGGAAGCGCTGCGCGAGGTATCGGCGTTGGAGGTGGCGGTGATCAGCGGCGTCACCGCGCCGGTGACCGTGGTCGGCGCTACGTAGGTGGCGGAGCTGCTGGTGACATCGGTCAACGTGCCTTCGCCGTCCAGCGTCCAGCTGACGCCGCTGCTGTCGGTGGCGTTGGTCACCGTGGCCGTCATCGTCACCGAACCGGGGGCGAGGATCTGCACTTCGTTGTACTGCACGGTGCCGGATTGCGGCGTGATGGTCACGCCATTGCGGATGCCGGTGCCGGTTTCGATGTCTTCGCCCAGATTCTCGCTGTCACTGCATGCGACCAGCGTCAGGAGCAGCATCGCCAGACAAATGATTCCCGGGACGCGTCGTGCCGACGCGGAAGCGATGGAACTCAAACGGCTCTCCTCGAAGATGGCTGGGCGCCGGCGTTCAATGCCTGACGGCGGTAGCATAACGACAGTTGCGGCCGGATTCAGTTCCGGTGTGGTTGGCGCAAGCCCCTGATGCAACGGGCCAGCCATAACAAGGCCAGCGCCAGTGCGGCCAGACCCATCGAACCGCCGCCGCCTTCTTCATCGGCGGTGAGCGAGGACTCGATCTTCAGCGATGCGGTGTCGCTGCGGCCGGCGTCGTCGGTGACGGTCAGATACACCGTGATGGGCCGCAGCGCCGGGAAGACGATCTCGGCCTGCGCGCTGTCGGCGTGGGCGATGCTGACATCGACCGAGGCGCTCCAGTGGTAGCTGGCGATGGAGTGGCCATTGGCGGCCCGGCTGCCGCTTCCGTCAAGGTCGATGCGATCGCCGATCGACGCCACACTCTTCGAGCTGGTGAAAACGGCAATGGGGCTCACCGCGGCATTCAGGGCGGCCAGGGCATTCAGCATGCCGGCGCCGCAGGTGGCGGTGGTGCACTGGCAGTCGTCTTTCTGCACGTCGGTGTATGCGCCCTGCGAATTCTGGTTGGTGGAGGCCACATGACAGACGCCGCCGGTGGGCGTGGTGGTCGGCGTGGGGAAGGGCGTTGCCGAACTTCTGATCCGGTCGATGACCTCGCCGGTGGTCAGCTCGCCGTTGGCGCTGACCATCAGCGCCGCCACGGCGCTGACCAGCGGCGCGGAAAAGCTGGTGCCCACATTGGCGGCATTGAGCTTGTTGCCGGTGTAGCCGCTGTTGAACAGCGCGTAGGTGTAGAACGACTGTGTCGGCCCCTCCGAACCCTCGTTGCTGAGCGTCTCGATTGAATACAGGCAGGGTTCGCTGGCCAGCACATTGACGCAGTTGCCGGCCGGCGCGGCGATGCTCAGTGCCGCGTCGGTACTGCTGACATTGCTGTAGCCCACCTTGGTGCCGATGTGGCGGATGCCGGCCACCGACAGCACGCCGCTGCAATTGGCCGGCGCGCCCACCGGGCCACCGTCGTTGCCGGCGGCCGCCACTACCAGCACACTGGCTGCCGCCAGCTTGTCGACCGCGTCCTGCTCGGTCTGGGTGCAGGCGCTGCGCCCGCCGAGACTGAGATTCAATATGTGCGCGTGCTGCGCGATCGCGTCTATGCCGTCGTAGCTGGCATCGCTGACGCCGCCGGCCCAGTACATCGCAGTCACCAGGTCCGACATGTAGCCGCCGCACTTGCCGATGGCTCTCACCGGCACGACGCGCACGTCAGGCGCAGCGCCCGCGATGCCGACGCCATTGTCGGTGGCGGCGGCGATCACGCCGGCCACCCGGGTGCCATGCCAGGAACTGGGCATCGGTTGATCGTGGTTGTCGCCGTCGCCACAGCCCTCGAAGAAATTGTCGGTGCGGGTCAGATCGTCGGCCGAGATCCAGTCACCGGGATCGGAGGGGTCGGCGTCCCAGCCATCGCCATCGTTGGCGACCAGGAACTGCGTGGCTGCGGATGACGTGCAGCTGAGATTGCTGCTGTCGTTGCAGACGAAATCGCGCCCGGTCGTCAGCAGCTTGCCGGCCAGATCCGGGTGATTGAGGTCCACGCCGGTGTCGATGACGGCGACGATGATGCCGTTGCCACGTGCGGTATCCCATGCCGTCACCGCATCGATGGCGGCCGGAGCGGTGGCCGTCGGCGGCGCCAGATACCACTGTCCCTGCCATTGCCCGACGCTGCTGTCGCTGCCGGCGGCATAGCGCGGATCGGTGGGTACCGCCAGGATGTAGCGGCGCTCATCGGCTTCGGCGTATTCGATGGCCGGGTCCGAACGCAGGCGTGCCAGCGTGGTGCGCATGGATGTCTGGTCGAGCGCTGCGGGCAGCCCCAGCACGTCGAGCCGGCTGCCGATGCTGCGCACACCGCGTACCGAGACACCCGACCATTCACGGACGCGTTGCGCGCGTCCGGCCAGCGATCCGATCTGCACTGCGGCCACGCCCTGGCTGCGCCACTTGACCACCACACGGTCGGTGGTGGTGGCGCTGGCAGGCGCGCGGCGCGCGGCGCTGTGCAGGGTGAAAGCATCCTGCGCCGGAACGGACATTGACCACAGCGCCGGCAGCAGACACCACATCACGGATCGTGCATTCATCGCCGCAACTTACCGGTTGTCGGCGGTAAACGGAAGCTGTCGGCGGTTTCGTGTCATAGAGCCGAAATATGCACACTGTCGCGGCACCCCGGTCCGATGCAGCATGTGCACCGGAGGATGTCATGAGCCTGACGCGCATGCAGCGGGACCTGCCGATGGTGGCGCAGTGGCTGTCGCAGCAACTGCTGGCCGGTGAATCATTGCAGGGCGCGCTGCAACGTTGCACGGCGCGCAATTGCGGCGCGCTGGCTGAGAACCTGAGCCAGCTCTCGGCGCGTTGCCGTGCGGGCATGGCATTGCCCGAGGCGTTGGCGGCGCTGCACGAACAATGGGCCGGCACTTCGCTGGCCACGCTGGCCCTCGCCCTGCAGGCCGGGCAGTGGCAGCGCGTGAAACTCGGGCTGGCTCTGCTGCAGTGGTCAATGCGGTTGCAACAGCGGCGGCCAGCGCGGGCGTGGCGGCTGTGGCGATGAATGGCGCGGCAGACTGGCTGGTGATGGCGGCGCTGTTGTCGTGGTGTGTGGCGTTGGGTTGCGCGGTGCTGGTGGCTACGCAGGGCCTGCTGGCACCACGCGCCGGCCGGGCGCGCCTGACGCTGCGGCAGGTGCTGCGTGCGCCCGCGATATTGCTGGCGCACTGGCTGGCGCCGTACCTGTCGCTGCAGTCACGTCTGGCCATCAGTGCGCGGCTGCAACGGGCCGGCTTTGCCCTGCAATGCACGGCATCGCAATGGGTGGCCTGGAAGATGCTGGCGATGCCCGCTCTGCTGCTGGCGGCAGCCGGCGCATGGGCCGGTGGCGTGGTGCCTCCGGCGCTGATGGCCGCTGCGCTGGCGGGTTGGTGGCTGCCGGAGTTGTGGCTGCGGAATGCCATTCGTCAGCGCGAGAAAGCGCTGGACCGGGCGCTGCCGGTCAGCCTCGATCAGCTGATCCTGATCACCGGCTGTGGCCACAATGCCGAAACCGCGTTATCGCTGATGCGGGAATGGAGCGCGGCGGGCTGGCCCTGCCGTCTGCTGCAGGAACTGCAGCATCAGTTGCCGCGGCATGCCATGGCACATGCGCTGGCAGCACGCTGGCGACACTGGATGCTGCCCGCAGGGTGGCAGACCCTGATTGCGCAACTCGAACCCGTCGATGCGCCCGCCATTCTCAATGCACGGCTGCAAGCGCTGGAGCCGATGTCGCCTTCCTGAGCCCGTACCGGGCGCTTATCATCCCTCCGCTTCACCAGCTCCTGGTGGCAATAAAGTGTTGGAAGAATGCTGCGCAAGACAATGAAAGCAAAGGCATGCCAATCAGTTGTGGGGGCTGTCGCGGTGCTGACCGGCCTGGCGGCCTGCGGCGGTCCGCAACCGCCGCCGGTGGTGGGCACGCTGGAACGTCACCGCTTCGAGGTAGCGGCCAACGCCAGCGAGCAGATCGTCCAGTTGCCGGTGATCGAAGGCCAGCGTGTCAGCCGCGGGCAGCTGCTGGCGGCGCTGGATGGCGGTGTGCTGGGCGCCAGCCGTGACGCCGCCGCCGCCGAACTGCAACGGGCGCAGCAGTATGTGGGCGAATTGCGCAATGGCCCGCGCGCCGAGGAAATCGCCGCCGCGGCCGCACAGCTTGCCGCTGTGGAAGCCGATCGCGAGCAGAGCGCGCGCGAGTACCAGCGGCTGGCCGATCTTGCGCAGCGCGGACTGATCGCGCCGGCGGATCTGGACCGGCAGCGCCAGCTCCGTGATAGCGCGCAGGCCAGCGTCGATGCCGCGCAGGCCCAGTTGCAGCTGCTGCGTCGTGGCACGCGCAGCGAGCAGATCGCACAGGCCAGCTCGGCGCAGGCCACAGCTGCGGCGCAGCTGGCCCAGCAGCAGGCGCAGCTGGGTCGCCTGCAGTTGCTGGCGCCGGTGGACGGTACTGTTGAAGCGCTGCCGTACCGGCTCGGCGAGCGTCCTCCGGTGGGTGCGCCGGTGGTCATCCTGCTGGCGGCAGGGGCGCCCTTTGCGCGTGTCTATGTGCCGGAACCGTCGCGCGCGCATTTCACTGCCGGGCGGCATGTGCGCGTGCATGTTGACGGTGTCGCCGAGCCGGTCGTGGGCACCGTGCGCTTCATCGCCGGCGAAGCCAGCTTTACGCCGTATTTCGCCCTGACGCAGCGTGATCGCAGCCGTCTGGCCTATCTGGCCGAGATCGATCTGGAGGGCGCCGCCGCGCGCGACCTGCCGGTGGGTGTGCCGGTGGAAGTGCTGCCGGACGCTGCGCGTGACTGACGGCGTGGCGCTGGCCATCGAGGCCCGGGCGCTGACGCGGCGCTTCGGCAGCGTGCTGGCCGTCGATCATGTCGATCTGACGGTGCCGCGCGGCGAGATCTTCGGTTTTCTCGGTCCGAATGGATCGGGCAAGTCCACCACGCTGCGCATGCTGTGCGGCCTGCTGCAGCCCACCTCCGGCAGCATCCGCGCGCTGCAGCTGGAAATTCCGCGTCAGGCCGAACAGTTGCGACGCCATCTCGGTTACATGACGCAGCGTTTCTCGCTGTGGGAAGACCTGACCGCGCGCGAGAATCTGGATTTCATGGCGCGCATCCAGGGCCTGGCGCCGGCGCTGCGCAGCCAGCGCATGGCAGTGGCGGTGGAAGAGTACCGGCTGGCGGAATTCCTCGACCGGCCGGCGGGCACGCTCAGCGGCGGCCAGAAGCAGCGGCTGGCGCTGGCTGCTTGCACGCTGCATGAGCCCGAACTACTGCTCCTGGATGAACCCACCAGCGCCGTCGATCCGCAGAGCCGCCGCGATTTCTGGGAGAGCCTGTTCACGCTGGCTGGGCGCGGCACCACCATCCTGGTGTCCACACACTACATGGATGAAGCGGAGCGCTGTCACCATCTGGCGATCCTGGATCGCGGACGAATGGTGGCCAACGGTGCACCGCGCGCGCTGATGCAGCAGCTGCCGCTGCATGTGGTGGAGATCGCTGCCGTCGACATCAATGGCGCGCGCCGGGCGCTGCATGAGCTGGACAGTCTGCGCAGCGTGGCGCAACTGGGCCTGCGGTTGCATGCGCTGCTGTCGCGCGCGGAGCGTTCGCCGCTCGAACAGGTGCGCGCAGTGCTGACACGCCACGGTGTGCAGGCCGAAGTGCATCTGGCCGAAGCCAGTCTCGAGGACGTGTTCGTGGCCGCCACGCTGCCACCTCAGGAAGCCGCCTGATGTGGGCCAGCCTGCAACGGACCATGGCGGTGGCCGCCAAGGAACTGCGCCAGCTGTCGCGCGACCGGCTGACGCTGGGCATGGTGATAGGCATTCCGCTGCTGCAGATGATGATTTTCGGCTATGGCATCAATTTCGATGTACGGCATGTCAAGACCGCGGTGGTGGACATGGCCAACACGCAGGCCTCGCGCAGCCTGGTGGCGGACATGGGCGCCAGCCAGGTACTGGAGTTTGTCGTCGCGCCGGCCACGCCAGAAGCCATGCGCGGGCTGATCGATGACGGCACGGTGGCGGTCGGGGTCTACATTCCGCCGGATTTCGAGCGCCGGCGGCTGGATGCCACGCGCCCGGCGGCGCAGGTGATGGTGGACGCCACACGACCCGGAATCGAGTCGGCAGTACGTGCCATCGCACAGCTGCCGCTGCCGGTGCGTGCGGGCCTGGCGCACCGGCAGGAGCCGCAGATCGAAGTGCTGACCGAATACAACCCCGAACGGCGCACGGCCGTGCAGGTGGTGCCGGCACTGATCGGCGTGATCCTCAACATGACCATGGTGGTATTCACCGCCATCGCACTGGTGCGCGAGCGCGAGCGCGGCAATCTCGAACTGCTGATCACCACGCCGGTCCGCTCGGGCGAGCTGATGATCGGCAAACTGCTGCCCTACGTCGGAGTCGGTCTGATCCAGACCACCATCGTGCTGGTGGTGGGCATGCTGCTGTTTGACGTGCCGGTCAACGGCAGCCTGCTCAGCCTGTATCTGGGCGCGGCGCTGTTCATCGCTGCCACGCTGGGTCTCGGGCTGCTGCTGTCGACGGTGGCCAGCACGCAGTTCCAGGCCATGCAGCTGGGTTTCTTCACGCTGCTGCCATCCATCCTGCTGTCGGGATTCGCCTTTCCGTTCGATGGCATGCCGACGGCAGTGCAATGGCTGGCGCAGCTGTTGCCGCTGACGCATTTCGTCGAAATCCTGCGCGGCGTGATATTGCGCGGCACCTCGCTGTCGGCGCTGTGGCTGCCCGCGCTGAAGCTGGCGCTGTTCCTGCTGCTGGCCGTGGCAATGGCTGCTGGCCGGTTCCGGAAGCGGCTCGATTAAGGTAGAGTTCTGCGGTTTTTCTCGCCGGCAGTACCACTCGATGAGCTCTTCAGACCCGGGCGCCTGGGTCGTCCACAAATTTGGCGGTTCCAGCGTCGCGGACGCCGATTGCTTCGTGCGCGTTGCAGACATCGTCGAAGCGCAGCCGCAGCGACGGCTGGCGGTCGTCTTGTCGGCCTGCAAGGGCGTGACCGATGCGCTGCTCGCAGCGTGCGCGCTGGCTGAACGCGGCGATCAGCGCTGGCGCGAAACGCTGGTGGAACTGCGCGGCCGGCATGCCGGCATTGCGCGAACCCTGCTGCCCGAGGTTGCGGTCGCCGACTACCTGCGCGTGTTCGACGAGGAACGGGCAGTGCTCGAAAAGCTGCTGCAGGGTGCGGCCGGCATGCAGCCCGATCAGGTGCTGCATGATCGCGTCGCCGGACATGGCGAACTCTGGTCCACGCGGCTGCTACATGCCTGTTTGCAACAGCGCGCCCGGCGCACCGGCCTGCAATGGATCGATGCCCGGCGCAGCGTGCTGGTGGTGTGGGGGCCGCTGGGCCCCGGCGTGCAGTGGCCGGAATCTTCGGACAAGTTGCGCGCCCAGGTTGAGCCGGGCGCCGAAACGCTGGTCATCACCGGCTTCATCGCCAGCACGCCCGAGGGCGTGCAGACCACGCTGGGCCGCAATGGCAGCGATTTTTCAGCTTCGATCTTCGGCGCGCTGCTGGAAGCCGCGGCCATCCACATCTGGACCGACGTCGATGGCGTGCTGTCCGCCGATCCGCGCCGCGTGCCGGATGCGCAGGTGATCACCTCGCTGTCGTACAACGAGGCCATGGAGCTGGCGTACTTCGGCGCCAAGGTCATCCATCCGCAGACCATGGCGCCGGCCGTCGGTCGCAACATTCCGATCTGGATCCGCAATACCTTCGCGCCCGGCAAGCCCGGTACGCTGATTGGCGCCCACGACAACACCGCGCAGCCGGTCAAGGGCATCACCAGCATCGAGAACGTGGCGCTGGTCGACATCGAGGGCGCCGGCATGATCGGTGTGCCCGGCACCGCGCATCGCATGTTCGGTGCGCTGCGCGAACAGGACATTTCGGTGATCCTGATTTCGCAGGGCAGTTCGGAGCATTCGATCTGCTGCGCGATTCCGCAGAACCAGGCCGAGCGCGCGCGGGCGGTGTTGCAGCAGGCCTTTGCGCACGAGCTGGCGGAAGGGCAGATCCAGAACGTCGATGTGACCACGGATCTGGCCATCCTGGCCGTGGTGGGCGATGGCATGGCCGGCATTCCCGGCGTGGCCGCCAAGGTGTTCAGCGCGCTGGGCGATGCCAACATCAATGTGCGCGCCATCGCGCAGGGCGCTTCGGAGCGCAATATCTCGGTGGTCATCGATGGCCGGCATGCCACGCGCGCATTGCGCGCCACGCACGCCAGCTTCTACCTGTCGCCGCATACGCTGGCCATCGGCGTCATCGGTCCCGGCACCGTGGGCCGCGTGCTGCTCGATCAGCTGGCTTCGCAACGCGAGCGGCTGATGAGCGAGTTCAACATCGACCTGCGTGTGCGCGGCATCATGCGTTCGCGACAGATGAAACTGGCCGAGCCGTCGCTGGCGCTGGGCCAGTGGCGCGAGGAACTGGAGCGCGATGCGCAGCCGGCCGACCTCGACCGCTTTATCGAACATGTGGGCGTCGCTTACCTGCCGCATACCGTGCTGATCGACTGCAGCGCCAATGAAGCCGTGGCGCGCCGTTACGCCGACTGGCTGGCGGCCGGCATCCACATCATCACGCCGAACAAGAAGGCCAACAGCGGCGAGCTGTCGTACTACAACGCCATCAAGGCGGCCGGCCGCAGCAGCGGCGCGCACTACCTGTACGAGACCACCGTGGGCGCGGGCCTGCCGGTGATCCAGACGCTGCGCGACCTGCGCGAGACCGGCGATGAAATCAACAGCATCGAAGGCATCTTCTCCGGCACGCTGGCCTATCTGTTCAACATCTACGATGGCTCGATGCCGTTCTCGGCCATCGTGCGCGACGCCAAGCAGCGCGGTTACACCGAGCCGGATCCGCGCGATGACCTGTCCGGCCTGGATGTGGCGCGCAAGCTGATCATTCTCGGCCGCGAGATGGGCCTGAAGCTCGAGATGAAGGACGTGCAGGTGGAAAGCCTGGTGCCCACCGATCTGTCAGGAGGCAGCAGCGAGCAGTTCCTCGAGCAGCTGCCACGCTACGATGCCGCGATGAAACAGCGTTTCGAAGCGGCGCGCGCACGCGGCCATGTGCTGCGTTATGTGGGTCGCGTCACCGCCGATGGCAAGGCCACGGTGGGTCTGATGGAACTGGAAGCGAAGCATGCCTTCGCCAACATCGCGCTGACCGACAACATCGTGCGTTTTTCCACCGCGCGTTACTGCAATAATCCGCTGATCGTGCAGGGACCGGGCGCCGGCCCCGAAGTCACGGCCGGCGGCGTGTTCGCCGATCTGCTGCGACTGGCCACTTTCCTGGGAGCACGTCTATGAGCGGTGAACGCACGGTGGCCACGGCTTTTGCGCCGGCCTCGGTGGGCAATGTGGCCATCGGCTTCGACATCCTCGGCTTCTCGGTCAATACGCTGGGCGACCGCGCCACGGTGCGTCGTGTGGCCGAGCCGGGTGTACGCATCAAGGCCATTCATGGCGTGGTGCAGGATCTGCCGCTTCAGCCTGAGAAAAACACCGCCGGCCGTGCGCTGCAGGCCATGCTCGAATCGGTGCGCCCGTCCTTCGGACTGGAACTGGAACTGGAGAAGGGCATTCCGCTGTCATCCGGGCTGGGCGGTTCGGCTGCATCGGCCGTGGCCGCAGTGGTTGCCGCCAACGCCGTGTTGCCACAGCCGCGTTCGCAGCTCGATCTGTTGCGCTACGCCATGCATGGCGAGGCGGTGGCCAGCGGCTCGATGCATGTAGACAACATCGCGCCCTCGCTGTACGGCGGTCTGGTGCTCACCGTGGGCATCGATCACCCGCGTGTAAAGCAGATCCCGGTGCCGCCCTCGGTGCGCGCCGTGGTCGTGCATCCGCACATGTTCCTGTCGACGCGCCAGGCCCGCGCCATTCTCAAGGGCAGCGTCGAAATGAAGGATTTCGTCTGGCAGACCGCGAATCTGGCTGGCTTCATTTCGGGCTGCTATACCAACGATCTGGACATGATCCGCGAGTCGTTCGAAGACGTGGTCATCGAGCCGCAGCGCGCCGAGCTGATTCCAGGTTTTGCCGAAGCGCGCCGTACGGCCATCTCGGCCGGTGCACTGGGCTGTTCGATCTCCGGTGCCGGTCCCACCATGTTTGCCTGGTGCCTGGAAAGCCACGAACTGGCGGTGCGCGAGGCGCTGGTGGTGGAGTTCTCGCATCACGGATTGGCCACCGATTACTGGACCACGGCCATCGAGCCCGTCGGCGCGCATCTGGTCTAGACTTCGGCACGCATGCAGTTCATCAGCACCCGCAATCCGCAGCATCGGGTCGGCTTCGGCGCCGCGTTGCGCCAGGGTCTGGCGCCCGACGGCGGCCTGTACGTGCCCGAACAGTGGCCACAGCAGGCGCTGCAGGGGCTGGACGCCGACACGCAGCTTGCCGCGCTGGCGGCGCAACTGCTGGCACCCTTTGCTGCCGGTGATGCACTGGCGCCGGCGATGCCGGACATCGCCGCCGAGGCCTTCAATTTTCCGGCGCCGCTGGTGCCACTGCACCAGGACGGTGGGCTGTCGGTACTGGAGTTGTTCCATGGCCCGACGGCGGCCTTCAAGGACTTCGGCGCACGTTTTCTTGCCGCCTCGCTGTCGCGCCTGCATGGCAGCGGCGAACGGCCGCTGAAGATACTGGTGGCCACCTCCGGCGACACCGGCGGCGCAGTGGCCGCAGCTTTCCACCGCCGTCCCGGCATCGAAGTGGCGGTGCTGTTTCCCAAGGGACTGGTTTCGCCCACACAGGAAAGGCAGCTGACCTGCTGGGGCGACAATGTGCAGAGCTTCGCGGTGCGCGGCACCTTCGATGACTGCCAGCGGCTGGTGAAGGAAGCCTTCCTCGATGCATCGATGCGCCAACAGTTCGAGCTGTCTTCGGCCAACAGCATCAATATCGGCCGGCTGTTGCCGCAGGCCATGTACTACGTGGCCAGCAGCCTGCAGGTGCAGCGGCTTACCGGCGGCAAGGCCAGCTTCATCATTCCCAGCGGCAACCTCGGCAATTCCACCGCCTGCGTGTGGGCGCGGCTGCTGGGCGCGCCCATCGATGCCATCGTGCTGGCGCACAACGCCAACCGCACGGTGCCCGACTACCTGCAGCAGGGCGTACTGCGTCTGCGGCCCAGCATTGCCACGCTGGCATCGGCGATGGATGTGGGTAATCCCAGCAACCTGGAGCGGCTCAATGCGTTGTTTCCGGATGCGGCGGCGCTGGGCAGCGCAGTGTCGGCAGTGTCCATCGACGATGATGCCATCCGCGCGCGCATCCGCGACGACTACCAGCGCTACGGTGCAGTGTGGTGCCCGCATACGGCGGCGGCCGCCGAAGCCTGGGCGAGGCTCCCGGATGCGCAGCGCGAGCAGCGCAACTGGGTACTGGTGGCCACCGCGCATCCGGCCAAGTTCCGCGAGATTGTCGAGCCCCTGATCGGGCGCAGCATCGCCGTGCCGGAGAATCTGGCGCGGCTGTTCGAACGTCCGGTTCAATGCACTGAAATCGATGCCACGCTGGCTTCGCTCCGCCAGCGCATGAAAGGCTGATATCCGCACATGCAACAACTGCCACCCGTTGATCCGCTGCTGCTGGCCTCGATGGTTGGTGGCGCCGTGCTGGTGGCGCTGCTGCTGCTGTTCTGGCGCTGGTACCGCCGCCGCCTGGCGCGGCAGGCGCTGCGCGCAGCCGTCATCGCCGGCGCCTACGAGCACATGCAGGATGTACTGCTGCCGGACGGGCAGGGCGCGCTGCTGCATATCGATTTCCTGCTGCTGACTTCGCGCGGTGCCGTGGTCGTCGACCTGCGCGACATCCACGGCAATATTTTCGGTGGCGACCAGATGACCGACTGGACGGTGATGGAAAAGCGCGCGCGCTACACCTTTGCCAATCCGCAGGCGGCGCTGTATGACCGCATTGCCGCAGTGCGTGCGCTGGCGCCGGAGTTGCCCGCCGAAGGGCGCATCGTGTTCGGCCTGCATGGCCGTTTCCCCAAGGGCCTGCCCAGCTATACGCTGATGCTGGATTCGCTGACGGCCGAGTATCCAGCCGTGGACCGTGCCGCCGTCGGCTCGTTGCTGCAGAGCTGGTTGCCCGAGTGGGAGAAATTGCGCGCGGCCAGCATGCCGAGCAGCCTGGTGGAGCCCAAGGCCGCCATTTAACCCCTCCAGGTACAACTGGCCGAAGGTGTTTCGTGAACAGGTTCGGTCAACGTTCGCCGCTTCTCATTTTCCTCGCCGTCACGGCAGGTAGTTCTGACGGTAGGAGTAAGGATTGAGTGCGGCCGGACATGAGGAGCGTTCTGCGGATACACTCGTGACCCATGTCCGTAGACGATCGGATCCTCCTGGCCATTCTAGCTTCCTGCACGTCGAGATGCTGAAGCGCGGCGGAACGGCATCACCGCTCGTCATGCCCGAGTCTCGTAAAGAAAGGGGCCGTTGCCGGCCCCTTTTCCGATCTGCATTCGATCAATGCCACTTGAGCGAGTAAGCGACCGTACCGTAAATGAACCGCCCGCGAGGATCGGCATAGCCAGGATCGTAGCCAGCTTGAAAGAAGTCCTGACCGCCGGCGTTGGTGTACGGCGGGTCGCGATTGAAGATGTTCTTGGCGCCCGCGGTAAGCTTGAGGCTCGGCAGAACCATATAGGACAGCTGCAGGTCGTGCGTCAGATATGCGCCGACTTGCCGGCTCTCCTCGCTCACGGTACTGGCGACATCGCGATAACGTGCTTGATAGTTCTGCGTCACCACGATATCCCACAGACCTGATTTCCACTCTATGGTTGCATAGTGATGCCAGCGCGGAATCACACCGCCGTAACCATTGGTAATGAACGTACGGGTGTTGACTACATCCGTAAAGGTGCCGTCCAGGTTTTCTACCTCGTACTTGTGCATGTAGGTACTGGCGAAAGTCGCAGTCACCGTGGGCGTGATCGCGATACGCAGATCGGCGTCGATGCCGTCGAAGCGTGTGGTACCGAAGTTGAGGTTCGTCTGATCAATCTGCGTGATCTGACCTGGCAGGGCGCCTTGTGTCGGGCCGCGAGTCACCAGGAAGCCGAACTGGTCGAGATCTCCGAGGATGACCGAGGGGTCGATGCCGAAGATGATGGTGTTCTTCAGCTTGACCTTGAAGGCGTCGAAGACCAGCGATATGTTCGAGCTGGGCTGGAACACCAGACCCAAGGTGTAATTGTCCGACTCCTCTGGCTTGAGATCAGGGTTGCCGCCGAGGACCACGTTGAACTGCGTCAAACAGTCGTTCGCGCTGCCCGTGGTCGGGCAGCGCACCGGGTCGCTCAGTCCGTTGCCGCTGACACCCTGCTGACGGGGCTGATACAGCTCGGTCAGGCTTGGAGCGCGGAAACCCTTGCCGTAGGAGCCGCGCACGTGCACCTGCTCACCGGGCTTCCAGTTGAAACTGACCTTCGGCGTGGTCTTGCTCCCGGTGTTCTGGTAATCGTCGTACCGCACCGCGACGTCGACCTCCAGCGGTTGCAGCAGCGGCAAATCTATTTCACCGTACACGCTGGTGACGTTGCGCGATTTGTCGAGCGCAAAATAGTTACCGCCGTAGTGGGATATATCGCCGGTGACGATGGCCGGGTTGGGGTCGATGGTGAATTTTTCCTTGCGGAGCTCGGCACCGACAGCGACGCCCGCCTGCCCGCCGGAAAGAGCGAACAATTTCCTCGTCATGCTGGCGTCGATGCTGCTGATGCCCGTGGTCGTGGAATAGGCATCTTCGCGGAATTGACTCGCGTCGATGGCCGCCAGCACGGCCGGGTCGGTGGTCGGGCCCCAGAAGTTCACCAGCCCGCTATTGAGTATTGGCAGGATCTTGGAATATGCCGGTATGCCATTGTTGACGTGCTCCGTCAGCTTGGTTTCACTGTAGAGCGCACCGATGTCATAGTCCCACCCCGCGACATCGCCTTTCCCTCCCAACACGATCCGCGGTTGTTTTGAAATATCGGTCCAGTCACGGTTGCCGGTGATGTAGGAGCGATAGAACACATTCAGATCTGGTGTGGCGCCGCCGGTGATCGATTGCACATAGGCTGTGGGATAGTAAGGACTGGACGGCGTGATCACGATGGCTGCCGCGCCGTTATAGGGCGCCTGGCCATACAGCGGATTGTTGGACGGCAGCGCGAACTGGTTCGACAAGGGCACCGGCTGGATGATGGTGCGCGTGTGCTTGTCGGTATAGGAGGCTTCGAGATAAAGCTGCAATGCGTCGGTCACCTTGAAATGGGCCGAGCCGAAGATATCGTGGCGCTCCGTCGAGGGAACCAGTGACACATACGGCGCTGGATCGTATCGGCAACGGGTGGGCGGGAAGTTCGGATCGAGTAGCGAAGGCGAGCAATTGCCGGGTGCGCTGGGATTCATCGTGCCGAAGCTGTCATCTACCGCTGAGATGTTCGCCGGGTACGTGTTGCCCGAGGTCGTGTCGTTGCCGGCCCCCTCGTTGATCGACGATCTGGTAAACGCGCGTTGCGAACCGTACAGCGGCAACTCTTTTTGATAGCTGCCGGAGAGCATGATGTTGTACCGGTTACTGCCCAGATCACCAGTACCGAAGGTGCCGGTAATCTTTCGCATCGTTGCGCCGCCATCGCTGGTGCCACCGCCCGTGGCGGAAACTTCGGCTCCCTGATAGTTGTCGTTGAGGATGAAATTGACGACACCTGCGATGGCGTCACTACCGTAGATGGCGGATGCGCCATCCTTGAGAACCTCGACCCGCTGCACGGCGGAAAGGGGAATATTGTTGACATCCACCGTCGTGCTGTCGGTGATGGTGCCGCCGCCCGGTACGCGGCGGCCGTTGATCAGAACCAGCGTCCGTTGCGAGCCGAGTCCTCGCAGCGACACACCGGCTACACCGCCGGTGTTGGCGCCGGCGCCGGATGCCGCCACCTGGTTGGAATTGCCCTGCATCGCCACGCTGACGGTCTGCAGCAACTGCTCGACCGATGTGGCGCCGGTGTGTTGAATATCGTCCTGCGTTATCACCTGCACAGGCAGTACCGCTGCTGCTTCAGGCCGCGCGATGCGGCTGCCGGTCACAACGACCTCTTGCAACTCTTCGGTCGAAACTGCGTCTTGCGCCGCGACGGGAAATGCCGCGGCTGAAAGGCCCAATACCCCGAAGCAGATCAACACCCTCCCGACCTGCGGAAACGAATTAAGAATAGGACGCATGGATGGTCTCCTTAAGAAGCGTCGGAGCCTTGATTGCGGCGGCAGGCACGCAAATACATGCTCCGAAAGTCCGTTTAGACCCTGAGCAGTGCGGGCTCGAGGCAGAAACCACACATCACGAGCGACGAGACCGAACCGCTCCCCCTGAGTGCGGCCGTAGCATAAGCAGAATATTTCCTGCCATACAACAGTGCTGTATCGGTGCAATGCTCGTGTCGTTTGTTCTGGGTCAGTGCACGCGCCGTCTTGTGTTCTGGCTGAAGATGGCCATGTAATGCATGGCCCTGCATTCCCCGCTGCAATGTGAATCGGCGGAGCTCCGCTCCGTTACCAGCTCGGTGCACTGCCGCGGAAGGCGCAAGGCGGCGCGGCCCAGGGGGTCGGGTGCGCTACAGGATGTCGATAAGATCGATCAGCGTTACGACGCAATCCTTTCGCGCGTGGACTCGAACCGGCTGTCAGGCCGCCTCTCCACCACGCAAGTGAGCGATGTTTGAGCCACCTGATCGGCCTGAGGAAGGGCGGCAAACGCGAGAACCGGCGACATCAAGTACACCCGCTGATTCATGCAATGGGCAGGGCAGGGCTGCGCCCCTGGCCGGCGGGAGGATTCGGCAGGCTGCCGGCAATGCTTGTGCCCTCAGTTGATCGCCACCGCTCATCGGCGCTAGCCTGCGGGCGGATGCAAGGCTCGATCTGTGAAGTACCAAGGTGGAGCAAGCTGAGCGACGGCGGTTTGAATGTCCGTATGGGCGACGAGTCAAATCAGCTCGAGCAGCTTCCATGCTGCCATGGCAGTTTTATTCAGGGCGATTTAAGTCCGATCAACTCACCGTAGGCGAGGATGTGCCCGGACATGGCTTCGAAGACGCCCGCTCGACCGCCATCCGCAGGTTGCAGCTGATCGACATCCAACGCGTACACGCGAAACCGGTATTGATGTCGGCCCATGGGAGGACACGGAGGCGTGAACTCCGGGGCGCCAACAACCTTGGTGCTCGCGGCATCGCTTTGTCTCTGAATCGCAGCAGCGGATGTACCTTCAGGAATCTCCGTAATGCTGTTCGGGATGTTGTAGAGAACCCAGTGTGTAACTGGAAACAGCCGCACCTGCGGCGCTGGAACATCCCAATCCGTTGCAATCAGCGCGTACGATTGTGTTGCGGACGGTGCGCCGGACCACTGAATGTGCGGCGAGATGCCAGTGCCGCGGCACGAAACCTTGATCGGCAGCTCCGTCTGATCCTGGAATGTCCTGCTCTGGACCTGCAGGCTCTTTGCGAGCCTGGCATGGTAGCGGTCCTCTCTCGCCTTCGTCCGCGCGGTATAGGTCGCGAGACCCGCTGCAATAACGACCAACAGGAAAGGGATGACCCACAACGCATGTTTGAGGATTCGCTTCATGGCGTCTTCGCCTTGATCGCGACCCGCAGGCTCAAGAGAAACGCGATGAACTCCACTGCGGCAAGGACGCCGATGGCGATGTACTCGGTGCTCGGGGGCCCCGCGAGCGACGACAGCAGGTCACCAATCTCCCGCAACGTGCAGGCGAGGAATACCGCAGCGTAGGCGGCCGGGCTCCTGGTAAAGAAGGCCACCACCTGGGCAAGCCCGATGCCCGCGTTCCGGCCGCCCCATGCGAGTCCCATTCCTTCAGCACCCGGGACGTAACCGAGGGCCGTAGTCGGGTCGATCAGTGCGCGGACACCCAGCACCGTGCTGAAGATCATGAAGAAACCGACGTATATCGTCACCCATAGAGGAATTCCTGCAACTCTGAATCTCATGACCTGATCTCCCGTTCAACCAATACGTTTAATACGTTGCCAGCAGGTAGTTTGCGAGCGGC
>JAIBJM010000016.1 GCA_020029535.1 Gammaproteobacteria bacterium
CCAGGGTGTAGGCGTCGAAGTCGGTTTCCGCAGGCTCGTCGAAAGCGGTGGTGACCGACCGGCCGCCGTCGGTGGTGAACGGATATCCGCCCGTGTCGGTGCGCGAGAACCAGCCCGACAGGCCAACCGAAAAGTTCTCGATGGGCCTGGCCGCGATCTTCACGCGCACATTGGTCTTCTGGGCATCGTTGACGTCTTCCTTGCCCAGGGCCGGCTTGTCGATCCAGCCGCCCAGATCCTGGTAACCCACCACTATGCGCGCAGCCAGCTTGTCGTCTATCAGCGGGATATTGACTGCCGCATCGCCTGTATAACTTTCGCTGCCCCGTTCGGTGCCAGCGATCGAGCCACGGGCCTTGAATTCGAAGTTCTTCAGATCCGGATTCCTGGTCAGCACGCGCACCACACCGTTGAGGGCGCTGGCGCCATACAGGGTACCCTGCGGACCGCGCAGCACTTCCACGCGGTCGAGGTCGTAAGGATTGGAGTCCGGTACGAAAGCGGTCTGAGCACGTCCGAACGGCGTGGTGTCGAGGTAGTACGCCGTCGTGCCACCACCCACCGTCGCAGCGGAAACGCCGCGGATCGCGATCGACGGATTGCCGCCACCCACGCGCCCGGCATTGTTGGTGACCGGCGCGAACACGCTCGGAACACGATTCAGCGCATCCGCGACTCCACGGTCGGAGGAGCCGTCCAGCTTGTCACCGCTCAGTACGGTGATGGAAATGGGCACTTCCTGGAGACGCTCTGCGCGCTTCTGCGCGGTGACCACGACTTCTTCAAGAGTGACTGCGGAAGCATCCGGAGCCTGCGCAAAAACAGTCGGTGAAAAAGCAGCCATCGACAGGCACGTGATGACAGTACTTGTACTGGTAATCGGGCGCATCCCCTCCCCCTTTTTTCCGCAAATTTTTTATATATATGGCGGCCGTCCGCTCGAAGCGGACCGGATACTAGGCCGACGGTAGATGACGAGCCATGCCCGGCGTCGCCCCTGATCGTGCAACGCCTGCCAGGAGTCCCAGCTTCACCTGCTGCTGCCGCACAGAGGCGGCAATTCGCTCAAGAGCAGGTGTAGCTCGCTGCGGAATTGATGTCGCCCGAGCCCGAGTACGTGGCCTGCAGCGGATAGACGCAGATCGGCCGACTCTTTGCCATCGGGAATTGAGGCGTCACGAGACTGGCAATGTCGATCCGTCCTGGAGCCACGCCTTTCTCAACCCAATCTCGTAACGCCTGGAAGAGCACCTTTTCGCTGTACGCCGGAGGATTCGCGTCCGGATTGGCTGTGCCATTGACGGTCATATGCCCCTGACCGGGGACAAGGTAGGTCCGATAGAACTTCTGCAGTGCCTCCATGCCACCCGTCTTCACTGCCACCTGGTTGTAGTAGTTCACGAAGCCCTGATACGGAATCAGGTTATCCGACAGGCCATACACCGAGATGATCTTCGTGCCATGGTCCCTGACAGCTCTCAGGTCCGGATTGTCGGTGTTGATGTGGGCGAATACATCCTGCATCTTCAGTCCCCGGTCGTATGCATCCGAAAACCGGGCGTACGAGATCGTCTTCCACAGATCCTTGCCGTTGCTGTTCGCATTCCTGAACGTCGGCATCGCGAGCGCAGGATCTTGCAGGACAAGCGCCAGCATGTCGGCAGCTATGGACTGCGGCGTGGGACCGGCGACGAGGGACAGATCCGCGCCGCGCGGATATCCCCACCATCGTTGAACGCCAGCCAGCGTCGCCCCGGCACCGTTGTCGACGGCAGGGGAAGGCGCAGAGCCGTCAGTTGTCGGGCCGTACCAGATCTTGTTGATCGCCCGGGCTTGTGCGGTGGTGACGCAGGCTGGCGTCGAGTTCGTGCCTCCGCTGGAAGCGCAGAGAACTGCAGAGTCCTTGATGGGATCATAGGTACAGGCTGCCGGATCGAGGATGTACCCGAGGTGCTGGCCACCGACCACATCGCAGCTGTTGATCGCCGCCCGGGAAACCGCTGTCAGCTGCGCCGCCGTCAGCGGGCCTCCCAGATCCTGCTGGGTCACGATCGACGGATACATCGCCGCGGTCAGCAGGCGGGTGAAATTTACTGCCGCCCGCTGCGCGATGATGCCGTCGAAATCAGTCGGATAATCCTGGGCATGCTTCAGGCCCTGGCGGCCGCCCGTCGAAGATCCGCGCCAATACGAATATCTGGCGGGCTGTCCGTAGAAGGCCATGGTCAGCGCCTTGGTCTTCACGATCATCTCGTGCGTGCCCAGCGCGGAATACTGCTGCCAGCCGAGCTTGTTGAGGGTACCGTCCGGATTCATCAGGAAGTCACCCTTCCCTTGCGGATGACCCGTGTCTGTCGTCGCGGAGACCGAACCGTCGCTGCCCGCCACCTCCCACGGACTTCCCTGCGAGCTGGAGCCGAGCCCGGTCAAGGTGGCCTGCGGTCCGCCTGCCCAGCCGGAGTTGCCCAGCACTTCAATGCGCTTGTTCCAGTTCTCCGGGGACGGCAGCCATACGTCGATGCCGATGCCAGGTGTGGTTGAAGGAGCCTCGGCAGGTCCGCTGTTGCCGGGACCCACCAGCAACTTCACCAGACAGATATCGTTCGGGGCAACGGGCGTCGAAGCCCTGGCGTCCCCGGACAGCAGCAGCGGATCGCCCTTCCTGAACTGCTTGACGAGCTGAACCCTGGTCGTTGCGCCTCGCGACAGCGGCTTCGGATTGAAGGCGGCCTTCATGCTGTCATCGCAGGTCAGCGGTGCTTTTGATCGCAACAGGGATGCGCCGCTGGCGTCGCTCCACAGGATAACTGCCGGAAGGCTCGCGGCCATCACGGCCAACACGAGTCGATCGATGAACAACTTCACAGGTACCCCCTTATCTTTTTCTGATCATGGCGGATCGGCGACCACGACCTTGCGCAGGCGCGTCCGCTTTACCTGTGCCTGCTTCCTTGAGGCCGGACTCCAGCCGCCTGCGATAGTGTGTGGGCGCAGCGCCGGTCCAGTGCAGAAACGCCCGGAAAAATGCCGATGGCTCGGCGTAACCGAGATCCGAGGCGATCTGCGCAATCGATTGTCGGGTCTTCTCCAGCCGCGCCAGTGCCAGATCGCGGCGCACGGCGTCCTTGATCGCGTGAAAGCTTGAGTCCTCTTCGTGTAATCGCCGGTGCAGCGTGCGGGGCGACAGAAGCAGATCGCGCGCAACTTCCTCGAGCGACACCGGCCGCGGCAGCGCCGCAGCGACCAGATCGCGCACGCGCCGCACCGTCTCGCGATCGCGCCGATAGAGCATGGTGATTCTGCCCGGCGCACCTTCGAGGAAGATTTCCAGCGCCTGCTCGTCGCGGCGGACCGGCAGATCGAGCAGGTTCGGATTGAGGGATGCCACGAGACTGGGCCTGTCGAAACGCGCGCGCTCGGTATAGATGAGCCCGTAGTCGGCTGCATGTGCCGGCCTCGGATAAGGAAAACTCACGCTGTCGAGCGCCAACCCCCGGCCGACGAGCCAGCAGGCCAGCGCATGCAGCAGACGCAGCAACCATTCGAAGGCGAAGACACGGCGCGGATCGTCGTCGCGGGTTCCCAGCGGGCCGATCTGCGCAATCTCGATCTGTGCCGCGGTGCGCGTGCGCATCACGCTGACGCGCAGCTCCGGCAGCACCAGCCGCAGAAAACGGGCGGCGCGGGACAGTGCCTCGGCAAGCGTGCGGCTGCTGACGACGCTGCGGCACAGGAATTCGAACGAGCCAGCGCGCATCGGCGCTGCGAACAGTGCAAAAGCTTCGTCATCGAGCGCAACGACGATGGCGTTGTACAGCGCCGCGTAGCTGGCGAGCGGCACGCGTGCGCGCGGGTCCGAAAGCACGTCCTCGTCAACGCCGCTGGCTTCGAGCATGGGCCGCGCATCGATGCCGCGCGCCCTGAGCCCCGAAAGCATGCCGGTGACGAAACCTACGGCGACGGTGCCGTGCGTACGCGCGGGCTGGCGCAAATTTGATATCGGAGTGGACAAAATCACGGTCTTCAGGTTGGCGGATCTTGCACGATCAGCGGCGAGAGCGGACATGGCCGACCTCGTCCCGCCAACCTAGTATGCGGAAGAATTCCAGTAAAACAACTGACAGGGATGCCGCCATCGCAGCCCGCGACGGCGCGGCGTCTTTTACAGTGGCGGCGAACGGGACCGCCATGACTGATCTTTCGGTGAACCACACGCGCCCGCCCTACAAGACTGCACACAAGATCCGCCTGGTCACGGCCGCGGCGTTGTTCGACGGTCATGATGCATCGATCAACATCATGCGCCGCATCCTGCAGGCGAGCGGCGCCGAGGTCATCCACCTTGGCCACAATCGTTCGGTGGCGGAGGTGGTCAATGCAGCGCTGCAGGAAGATGTCCAGGCGGTGGCGGTTACCTCCTACCAGGGTGGCCACGTCGAATACTTCAGGTACATGATCGATCTGCTGCGCGAGAACGACGGCGCGGACATCAGGATCTTCGGCGGCGGCGGTGGCGTTATTGTGCCGGCCGAGATCCGCGAGTTGCAGGCGTGTGGCGTTACACGCATCTACTCGCCCGAGGACGGTGCGACGCTGGGGCCGCAGGGCATGATCAACGACCTGCTTGAACGTGCCGATTACAACCTCAGTGCGTTCGCACCGCACGAAAACACTGCAATCGGCGCACTGACCTCGGGCAACCGGCGCGCACTGGCACGCGTGATCACGGCGCTCGAAAACCACACATACGGCGAGGCGCTGCGACAGCAGCTGATCCGGATGGCGCCGGCAATCCGCACTCCGGTGCTGGGCATCACCGGCACCGGCGGCGCGGGCAAGAGTTCACTGACCGACGAACTGGTACTACGCCTGCGTCTCGACCAGCAGGACCGGCTGCGTGTGGCCATCATCTCGATCGATCCCTCGCGCAAACGCACCGGCGGCGCACTGCTGGGCGACCGCATCCGCATGAATGCCATCGAGTCTCCGAACATATTCATGCGTTCGATGGCCACGCGCGACACCGGCAGCGAGATCTCCGCGGCCCTGCCCGAAGTAATCGCCGCCTGCAAGATCTCGGGCTTCGACCTGATCATCGTCGAGACCTCCGGCATCGGTCAGGGCGATGCAGCCATCGCCCCCTTCGTCGACTGTTCGCTCTACGTGATGACACCGGAATTCGGTGCGACCAGTCAGCTTGAAAAGATCGACATGCTGGACTTCGCCGATTTCGTGGCAATCAACAAGTTCGACCGCAAGGGCGCTCAGGACGCGTTGCGCGATGTGCGCAAGCAGTACCAGCGCAATCGCGAGCAGTTCAATCGTCGGCCCGAAGACATGCCGGTATTCGGCACGCAGGCTTCGCGCTTCAACGACGACGGCGTGACAGCGCTCTATCAGGCTCTCCTCGGGCGGCTGCGCACGCACGGGCTGGCCGCCAGCGACGGGAAGCTGCCGGGCGTGACGGTCATGACTTCTTCATTCGGACGCGCGATCGTGCCGGTCGAGCGAGCACGGTACCTGGCCGAGATCGCCGAGACCGTGCGAGGGTATCACCGGCACGTCGTCGAGCAGGTACGGATCGCGCGCGAGCGGCAGGCGTTGCAGATTGCGGCAGGACTGCTGGAATCCGCCGGCCGCGGGGACGATCCGGGCGCCGCATTGCGCGATCTGCAGGCACGCAAGGATGCGGAGCTCGCCCACGATGCGAAGAGGCTTCTCGACACCTGGCCCGGAATCGCCGGGCAGTATCGTGGCGATGAGCACGCAATCACCGTCCGCGGCAGGGAGTTGCGCACGTGGCTCACGCGCGTGTCGCTCTCCGGCACGAAAATTCCAAAAGTCGCGCTACCCGGGTTCGACGATGCCGGCGAACGGCTGCGCTTCCTGATGAAGGAAAACCTGCCGGGCTACTTTCCATTCACAGCCGGCGTGTTTCCGTTCAAACGTGAAGGCGAGGATCCGACCCGCATGTTCGCCGGCGAGGGTGATGCGTTCCGCACCAACCGGCGCTTCAAACGGGTATCGGAAGGCATGCCGACGCACCGGCTGTCGACCGCCTTCGATTCGGTGACGCTCTATGGCTGCGATCCCGATCCGCGACCCGATATCTACGGCAAGATCGGCAATGCAGGGGTATCGATCGCCACTCTCGACGACATGAAGGTGCTTTACGACGGCTTCGACCTGTGCGCACCAACGACCTCGGTGTCGATGACCATCAATGGTCCGGCGCCGATCATCCTGGCGTTCTTCTTCAACACTGCGATCGACCAGCAGGTGCAGAAGTTCCAGGCCGGGAATGGCCGCCCTCCTGGCGACGCTGAACTGGCATCGCTCAAAGCACGGACGCTTTCCACCGTGCGCGGCACTGTGCAGGCCGACATACTCAAGGAAGACCAGGGCCAGAACACCTGCATTTTCTCGACCGAGTTCGCGCTGAAGATGATGGGCGACATCCAGGAGTACTTTGTCGCCAACCAGGTCCAGAACTTCTACTCGGTGTCGATCTCGGGTTACCACATTGCCGAGGCCGGCGCGAATCCGCTCTCGCAGCTTGCCTTCACGTTGGCCAACGGCTTTACATTCGTCGAGGCTTATCTGGCACGCGGCATGCGCATCGACGACTTCGCACCCAATCTGTCATTTTTCTTCAGCAACGGCATGGATCCCGAGTACAGCGTGCTCGGACGTGTTGCGCGGCGCATCTGGGCCGTGGCGATGCGCGACAAGTACGGCGCGAACGAACGCTCGCAAAAACTCAAGTATCACGTGCAAACCTCGGGCCGTTCGCTGCATGCGCAGGAGATGGCATTCAACGACATCCGTACCACGCTGCAGGCGCTCATCGCGGTCTATGACAACTGCAATTCCCTGCACACCAACGCCTATGACGAGGCCGTCACCACACCAACCGAAGAGTCGGTGCGCCGGGCGATGGCGATCCAGCTGATCATCAACCGCGAATGGGGGCTGGCCATGAACGAGAACCCGAACCAGGGCAGCTTCATCATCGACGAGCTCACCGATCTGGTCGAAGAAGCGGTACTGAAGGAATTCGAAGCACTGAGCAGCCGCGGCGGTGTTCTCGGTGCGATGGAGACCGGCTATCAGCGCGGCAGAATCCAGGAAGAAAGCCTCTACTATGAGCACAGAAAACATGACGGCTCGCTGCCCATCATCGGTGTCAACGCCTTCCGCAATCCGCACGGCGATGCCGTGGTACAGGAGATCGTTCTGGCGCGCTCGAGCGAGAAGGAAAAGCAGAGCCAGCTGCAGCGCCTCACCGTCTTTCACACCTGCCATCGTGACACTGCGCCGCAGTGGCTCGAACTATTGCGCCGGACAGTGATTGAGGACGGCAACGTATTCGGAGTGCTGATGGATGCCGTGCGTCATTGTTCGCTCGGCCAGATCAGCGACGCGCTCTATCAGGTCGGCGGGAAGTACCGCCGCAACATGTGACATGGAATGCCCATGACCCGGGAAGTACTGGTCGTCGGCTGTGCACGCACAGCCATAGGCAGTTTTGGCGGCAGCCTGAAAGACATTCCACTTACGCAGCTTGCAACCATTGCCATACGTGGCGCGCTCGAACGCTCGGCCATCGATCCGGAAAGTGTCGGCCAGGTGGTGATGGGCAATGTGATCCCGACCGAGCCGCGCGATGCCTACCTGTCGCGCGTAGCCTCGATCGATGCCGGCTGTCCAAAAGAAGTGCCGGCGTTCAATGTCAACCGCCTGTGCGGCTCAGGCCTGCAGGCGGTGATTTCGGCCGCACAATCGATCCTGCTTGGCGATGCCGAGATTGCGATCGGCGCGGGCGCCGAATCGATGACACGCGGCGCATTCATCCTGCCATCGGCGCGCTGGGGCGCGCGCATCGGTGATGCGCAGCTGGTCGACTATGTGACCGGCATTCTTCACGATCCGTGGCAGAACATTCACATGGGTATTACCGCCGAAAACGTGGCTGCCCGCCATGGCGTCACGCGTCGGATGCAGGACGAACTCGCAGTGGAGAGTCAACAACGCGCGGCGCGCGCGATTGCCGAAGGCCGCTTCAGATCGCAGATCGTGCCGGTCGAGATCGCGTCAAGAAAGGGCACGATGGTCTTTGACACCGACGAGAACGTGCGCGCCGACACCAGCTACGAAGGCCTGGCCAGATTGAGGCCGACATTCAAGGCCGACGGTTCGGTCACCGCCGGCAATGCCTCGAGCATTAACGACGGGGCAGCCGCGCTGCTGCTTGCCGAGGCCGCGGCCGCACAACGGCAGGGACTGCATCCTCTGGCACGGCTGGTGTCCTATGCTCATGCCGGTGTCGAGCCCGAGTACATGGGCATGGGCCCGGTACCGGCCAGCCGCATGGCGCTGGCACGGGCAGGACTGCGTGTAGCCGACCTGGACGTGATCGAGGCCAACGAGGCGTTCGCCGCGCAGGCCTGCGCCGTAGCGCGCGAACTCGACTTCGATCCGGCGAAAGTCAATCCCAACGGATCGGGCATCTCGCTCGGCCATCCGGTCGGCGCCACCGGCGCTATCATCGCCATCAAGGCGATTCACGAGCTGCACCGCGTGCACGGGCGCTACGCCCTGATGACGATGTGCATCGGTGGCGGACAGGGTGTCGCCGCAATCTTCGAGCGCATTTGAAAAAGGGAAGCGGCAGCATGACCAATCAGGTAGCAGTGATCGGAGCGGGCATCATGGGCGCAGGCATTGCGCAGACGTGCGCGGTGGCAGGGCTTCGTGTGACGATGATTGATGTGGCGCAGGCCGCGCTTGAACGAGGGCTGTTGTCGATCGACAACAGTCTCGAGCGCCTGGTCGCCAGGCAGAAACTCACGGCCGTGCAAAAGACCGAAGCGCTCGCGCGCATCCAGGCGACGACCGACTACGCGGCACTCGCTGGTGCGCAACTGGTGATCGAAGCGGCCACCGAGAATCTCGACGTGAAACTTCGAATCCTGCGCCAGCTTGCAACACTGGTCGTCAAAGACACCATCATTGCGACCAACACCTCGTCGATTTCGATCACGCAGCTGGCCGCAGTAGTCCCGGTGCCCGAACGCGTCATCGGTATGCACTTCTTCAATCCGGTACCGGTGATGGCACTGGTCGAGCTGATCCGCGGCCTGCAGACTTCCGACGAAACTCATGCGCGCGCGCTCGCTTTCGCGCAGCAGATCGGCAAGACGCCAATTTCGGTCAGAAACAGCCCCGGCTTCGCCGTCAATCGCATTCTGTGTCCGATGATCAACGAGGCGATCTTCGCCCTTCAGGAAGGCCTCGCTACGGCTGAGGATATCGACAATGGCATGAAACTGGGCTGCGGCCATCCGATCGGCCCGCTGGCGCTCGCCGATCTGGTCGGGCTCGACACGCTGCTGGCCGTGCTGGAGGTGCTTTATGAAGGCTTCAACGATCCCAAATACCGGCCGGCACCGCTGCTGAAGGAAATGGTTGCGGCCGGCTACCTCGGTCGCAAAAGCGGCCGGGGCTTCTACGTCCACAGCTGACTGCGCAGCGCGGCGAGAATCCGATGGCTGACTACGTTCCGCCGCTGCCCGATATGCAGTTCGTGCTGCGCGAGCTCGTCGAGCTGACGTCCTTAGCGCAGCTGCCGGGCTGCGAAGAGGCAACACCCGCTCTGGTCGACGCGATTCTCGACGAAGCCGGCAAGTTTGCCCGCGGCGTGCTCGCGCCGCTCAATTGCAGCGGCGATCGGCAGGGCGCTCGCTGGGACAGCGGCGCCGTGCGTACGGCCGATGGCTGGCGTGAAGCCTATGGACAATTCGTCGCTGCTGGCTGGAATGCGCTTTCGTGTCCGATGGAGCACGGCGGTCAGGGCCTGCCACGCCTGATATCGACACTGGTCGAGGAAATGTGGAACGGCGCGAACGTGGCCTTCGCGTTGTGTCCGATGCTCACGCGCGGGGCAATCGAAGCGATCGACCTGCATGGCAGCGCCACGCTCAAACAGATCTATCTGCCCAGGCTCGTAAGCGGTGAGTGGACCGGCACGATGAACCTCACTGAACCGCAGGCGGGCAGCGACCTTGCGGCGATTCGCGCGCGTGCCGAGCCGCGGGCCGATGGCAGCTATCGGATCTCCGGGCAGAAGACCTTCATCACCTACGGCGAGCACGATCTGGCCGACAACATCGTCCATCTCGTGCTCGCGCGCACGCCCGACGCGCCGGAAGGCGTCAAGGGAATCTCGTTATTCGTCGTGCCAAAATTCCTGGTCAATGCCGACGGCTCGATCGGGTCGCGTAACGACGTGCGCTGCATCTCGATCGAGCGCAAGCTCGGCATCCATGCGAGTCCGACCTGCGTCATGGCGTTCGGAGATGGCGGGGGTGCCGTGGGCTACCTCATCGGGGAAGAAAACCAGGGCCTCGCCTACATGTTCATCATGATGAATACGGCGCGCTTCAGCATCGGGCTCGAGGGCCTGGGTCTGGCAGAGGGTGCGTATCAGCAAGCGCTCGCCTATGCGCGCCAGCGCGTGCAAGGCACCGCAGCGGGTACCAGGAGCGGTGCGAAGGTCGCGATCCTCCGGCATCCCGACATCCGCCGCATGCTGCTACTGATGAAATCACAGAGCGAGGCGATGCGTGCGCTCGCCTGTGTGGTCGCCGCGTCGATGGACGTCGCGCAGCGCCATCCAGAGCCCGAGACGCGCAGGCGCCACCAGGCCTTCGTCGATCTGATGATTCCGGTCGTCAAGGGCTGGAACACCGAGACTGCCAACGAGATCGCCTCGCTCGGAGTACAGATCCATGGCGGCATGGGTTACATCGAAGAGGCCGGTGCGGCGCAGTTCCTCCGCGACGCCCGGATTACGACGATCTACGAGGGCACCACCGGCATCCAGGCGATCGACCTGGTCGGGCGCAAGGTCGCGCGCGACCAAGGCCGCACGATTCGCGCGGTACTCGACGAAATTCGTGCGATCGAGCGACAGCTGCGCGGGCATGACGAGCCCGCGCTTGGCGCGATCGCGCACGCGCTGGGCGCAGGCGTCAGCGCGCTCGCGCAGGCGGTCGACTTCATCGTCACTACGTTCGGCACCGACGTACGCGCCGCGCTTGCAGGCGCGGTGCCGTTTCTCAAGCTCTTCGGCACGGTGGCAGGTGGCTGGCAGATGGCGCGTGCCGCGCTCGCCGCACAACGCCGGATCGATCAAGGCGACAGCGACACGGCCTTTCTGCGTGCGAAGATCGCGAGTGCACACTTCTATGCCGATCATCTGCTCACCCAGGCACCTGGACTCGCGCGCATCGTATGTGCTGGCGCGCCTGCCGTGCTTCAATTCACTGATGATCAGTTCATCGGGGCAGCCAGACAATGATGTCTGATGCCACCGACTTCTATCCCCAACGCATCGTCTGTCTGACCGAGGAGCCGACCGAGGTGCTTTACGCACTCGGCGAATCGCATCGCATCGTCGGCATTTCAGGCTTTACCGTGCGCCCGGCCCGCGCGCGCAAGGAAAAGCCCAGGGTTTCTGCCTTCACCAGCGCGCGCATCGACGAGATCCTCAAGCTCAAGCCGGATCTGACGATCGGTTTTTCCGACCTTCAGGCTGACATCGCGCAGGAACTGGTCCGTCGCGGCGTGGAGGTCTGGATCAGCAATCACCGCTCGGTGACCGGGATTCTCGGCTACGTGTGCCGGTTGGGCGCACTGGTCGGTGCGGCGGGCAAGGCCGAACGCTACGCGCAGGAACTCGAGACGCACCTGGCTCGCGTGCGTGAGGCGGCCGCGTGCTTGCCGCGGCGCCCGCGTGTCTATTTCGAGGAATGGGACGAGCCGCAGATCAGCGGGATTCGCTGGGTCTCGGAACTCATCGGCATCGCCGGCGGCGAAGATATCTTTGCCGAGCGCGCGAAGAGCGCACTTGCGCGCGGCCGCATCATCGCCGATGCACGCGAAGTCATCGACCACGCACCCGACCTCATCATCGGCTCGTGGTGCGGCAAGAAGTTCCGTCCCGAGCGGGTTGCGGCGCGGCCAGGCTGGCAGACGATTCCGGCGGTGCGCGACGGCGAGCTGCACGAGGTCAAGTCGCCGCTCATCCTGCAGCCCGGGCCGGCGGCGCTGACCGACGGGCTCGATGCCCTGCACGCGATCATTGCGCGCTGGGCGCAGCGCTGGACTTAAAGAGCCGCCTGCGGCGCAAGCCGGCCGTCTTCGCGTCGGCGTGCAAACGCCAGAACCGAGGCAGCCACCGCAGCTACAAGAATCGCGCCCCCCATGAAGTAGAACACCTGCAAGTTCCGCCAGCCCGCGGCCAGCATGGTCCCGACCAGCAGCGCATTGCCTATCTGCGCCAGCCGCGCCATCGACATGGCACTGCCCACGCCCATCGACCTGAGAACGGTGGGATAGACCGATGCGGCCAAAGTGAGTGCTCCCGCGCTCGCGCCACCCAAACACAGGGAGCTGACGAAGGACGCTGCACTGGCCCAGCCGAGGCCCAGTCCCGGAATTCCGATTGCCATGAACAGCGGCGCGCCGACCAGATAGGCAATGGCCATGACTCGTCCGGCGCCGAAGCGGTCGAACAGGCGGCCGAAGCTGGCGGTGCCGAACACGCTTCCCAGGTTCGACATGGCGCCCACGAAGGCCGCTTGCGAGAGAGTGAGCTGCGCCGGACCCGACAGCATCGACGGCACCCACAGCGGCAGGAACAGCAGCGCGCTGAAGGTGATCATGAACAGGACCCACAGCAGCGCGGTCGTGACCGCCCGCCCGCCCTGCAACAGCGCCAGGAACGAACCGCGATGCGCCGTCGGTTCGGCGAAGGTGAATTGCGTAGCGTCCGCCGCGGCCGGCGCCAGCCACCGCACCACGGCGCGAATCCGCGCCGTATCGGCATTACTGGCTGCCAGATACCGCAGGGATTCGGGCAGATAGAGCGCGCAGACGATACCGATCAGCAGAGGTACGCCGCCGCCGAAATAGAAGATGCTCTGCCATCCGAATTCTTTCGCGAGGATCGGGTTGATCAGGCTTCCGACGAAGCCCCCTAGTGGGAAGGCTGCCCAGATGACCGAGACAGCCGCCCCGCGGATGCGCGCCGGAGCGTATTCAGCCGTGAGCGCCACAAAGCACGGGGTCGCCGCGCCGAGGCCCAGGCCGGCGACCAGCCGTGCCGCCATGAAGGTTGGAATCGAGGTCGCGAGCGCTGTGACGATCGTACCGAGCGCCATCAGCAGCACAGCTCCGAGCAGCGTCGGTTTTCGACCGATCCGGTCGCCGATGGCGCCCGAGACCACCGCGCCAATCATCGCCCCCAATTGACCGGCGGAGAACACGGGCCCCAGGGACCCCGGAGGGAGATGGAAGGCCTGGCTGATCAAGGGACCAGCCACCCCGATCGACTGGGTGTCGAGGCCGTCGAAGAAGGCGACAGCGGCGCAGCAGGCCATCGCCTTGATCTGGAATGCGGTGAGCCGCCCATCGTCGATCAGCGCGCCAAGGTCGATCGTCCCGTCCTGCTTCTCTGTCACTGGACTGACTCAGCCGCAATGGTGTTGACGAGACGGCCCACCGCGCCGATCTCCACCTCGACAGTGTCCCCCGGTTTCATCCACAGCGGCGGGGTGCGCTTGGAGCCAACTCCGCCCGGCGTTCCGGTGGCAATCACGTCACCCGGCGAGAGCGAAGTGAAGCTCGATATGTAGGCAATGATCTTCGGTATCGGAAAAATCATGTCGCCGATCGGCTGATCCTGGACCACCGCCCCGTTCAGCCGGGTGATCACATGCACGTCTGTCAGGTCGCCGGCCTCCTCCGGCGTGACCAGCCATGGGCCCAACCCGCCGGTGGCTGGAAAATTCTTTCCCGGAATGAACTGGCTGGTGTGCCATTGCCAGTCGCGGATGGAGGCGTCGTTGAAGCACGCGTAGCCGGCCACGTGCGCCATCGCCTCGGACTCCGGGATCGCCCGGCCGCCTAGACCGATCACGACGGCAAGCTCGCCCTCGTAATCGAGGCTGTCGGAAATGCGCGGGCGGATGATCGGCTGGTGGTGCGCAACCAGGGTGTCGGCGAAGCGCGTGAAGATCGACGGATGGTCGACCTTGGCGCGCTGGGTCTCCTGGCGGTGACTTTCATAGTTGTGGCCGACGCACAGGATCTTTCCAGGGTTCGGCACCACAGGCAGCAGGACGATGCTTTCGAGCGCGCAGGTCCGCCCTTCGCCTTTGCCCAAGGCCGCCAGCCCGCCGGCGGCAATGGCTGACTTCAGGTCGGGCGCAGAGCCGGAGAGATCGACCACGTGGTCGCCCTCCACCCGTCCGAAGTGCGCAGCGCCGTCGGGCGCGCGGAAGCTGACGTACTTCACCGGATTCCTGCCGAACCTGCGCCGACGCGCAAGGACTCGGGCGTCCATTCGCGCCGGAAACAGAAATTGCGTTCCGCCTCTTCCAGGGCGCCGATATCCTTTGTCGACAGTCCCCACTGATCGATGCGCCCCGGCGGCCAGGTCCAGTCTTCCTGCGCACCGGCCTTGTGGTCGTCCGCCACCTTTTCCACCGCGGTGGAGAATTCGACCACCGCGCCGAACGGGGCGACGAAATAGGCGAAGATGTTGGCGCCCGGTCCGTGCCGACCGGGGCCCCATGCCGGCGTCAGACCGCGGTCGCGCAGACGGCCGATTCCGCGCATCACCGCATCCATGTCCTCCATCTCGAAAGCGATGTGGTTCAGTGAGGCATAGCCGGCGCGCGCGAAGGCAGTCGAATGGTGGGAATCATTGCAGCGCACGAACACCATGCCCTTGGTGCGGTCGGAGACGCGAAATCCCAGTGATTGCTCGGCCACATTGGCGGTTGCCTCCGCGTCCCTGGAGTTGAGTACGACGTGAGTCAGCTTGACCGGCAGATCACGGCCGGCGATCGGCTCCACATCCTCCGTCTCGGTCAGGAATCGGAACAGCTCGCCCTCGGGCAATTCGACCACGATCCCGCGCCCGCCGCCGGGGTCTGCCGCGATCGTCTCGATTACCGGCAACCCGCTCGCCTGCACGCGTTCGGTCAGATGCTCCAGCTCTTCGCGCGTGCCGGTGAAGGTGATCGAGCGCACGAAACGGCTGTCCGCCTCGTGCAGAGCCAGAAGGTACGGTAGCCGGCTCGATCCGCGCAGATAGTGCGCCCCGCCCCGGGTGCCGCCCGGAGCCATGCCCCAGATCTCTGTCATGAAGCGGGCTGCCTCGCCCGCCTCCGGAAGCGCCAGCTCCACACTACGCAGCATCATGATGCAGTGCCCTGGTTCAGTTCGACGGCGGCAATCCCCGCAAGTGCGCAGGCCTCGTCCACGTCGGCGGCATCGCCCGAGATCCCGACCGCACCCGAGACCCGTCGGTCCCTGTCGCGGATCAACACACCGCCTGCCGACAGCACGAGGTTTCCCTGGGAGGCGATCGCCACTGTGGTGAAAAATATCGGATTGTCGATCGCGCGCGCGGCGAGCTCGCGGGTATCCGCACCCATGCCCAGCGCGCCCATCGCCTTGGCGCGAGCGATGTCGAGCCTGAACAGGCTTGCTTCATCTTCGCGGCAGAACGCCACCGGATGACCGCCCGCATCGAGCACTATTACGGCCAGAGGCTTGGCGTCGCGGTGGCGCCCTTCCGCGAGCGCGCTATCGATGATCACCCGAGCCGTACGCAGGTCCATGCTCATCCAGTCCAGTATTGTGGGAGCCGCATGATGGGGCGCGTGAGCACTCAGATCAATTCACGCCAGCAGCCAAATACCTGCATTTCCCGCCATTTTGCCTGCATTTCTCGCCATTGAACCAACCTATACTCCGGCGCACACCTGTCCGGGCAACAAGGGTAATGAGCATGAGCAACATCAAGACGGTTCTGATGAATGGTGTTGCAACCATCGAGATTGCGCGCCCGGAAAAGAAAAATGCTCTCACGCTCGACATGTATGCAGCCATGACAAGAAGTCTCGAACAGGCCGGCGCCGACAGCAGTGTTCGCGCCGTCCTGATCACCGGACAGCCCGGCATTTTCACGTCGGGCAACGATCTCCAGGACTTCATGAACCGGCCACCATCGGGCCCGGACTCCGCTGTGTTCCAGTTCATGCGGGCACTGGTCGAGTGCGAAAAACCTGTCGTCGCGGCAGTGACAGGCGCCGCAATCGGCATCGGTACCACGCTGCTGCTTCACTGCGATCTCGTATACGTATCCGACGAGGCGCGGCTCGCCATGCCGTTCACCAGCCTTGGCCTTGTTGCCGAATTTGGCTCCAGCCTGCTGCTGCCGCTGCTGATGGGACATGCCAGGGCCGCGGAGAAACTGCTGCTGGGAGATTCTTTTACGGGCGCCGATGCAGTCAGTTGTGGTATCGCCAATGCCGTTCTGCCTGCAGACGAAGTGTTGCGGCACGCCCGGCGCATGGCGGAACGTTTCAACACGCTGCCACCAGGCGCCGTGCGCGACACGAAGAAGCTCATGCGGCAGAGGCAGAAGCAAAGCGTGTCTGAAGCGATTACCGCAGAAGGCGAATTGATAGTGCAGCGCCTGCGCAGTCCCGAGGCAACGGAAGCATTCCAGGCATTCTTCCAGCGGCGCAGTCCCGACTTCTCCAAATTCAGCTGAGGAGTGATGAGTTGAGCGGCATATGCAACGAGAATGCGTCGCAGCTCTCGCCGCACCGTCGTCGCATTAGTAAGGTTGCGTACCCCGCTCAATTGTTGCTGGACAATCAAGGAGTGGAGAGCGCAATTGCGCTGATCCAAGTAGTTGAATTTGCCACCGGAAAAATTCCGGGCATTGATTCTGTTGGGAAACTGGCGGAGAGAGAGGGATTCGAACCCTCGAAGGGCTTTTGACCCTTACACCCTTAGCAGGGGTGCGCCTTCGACCACTCGGCCATCTCTCCGCGCCATGAACCTGTTTGAAAACAGTTGCTTGCGCGACGGGGGAACCGGCGGCTGCAGGCGGGGCGCCATGATAATGGCGCCCCGCCGGGATCGCAAAGGCTGAACGCCTGTGGCGGCTACTTCTTCAGCTCGGCGTACAGGCCGGCGATATTCATGCCCGGTCCGCCGCGCACCGGTGTCAGGTTGTAGCCGGCAAATTTGGCCGGCGGCTTGAAGTCCATCATGGCCTGCTCGGGGCTCTTGCCCGCCGCCAGCGAGGCGCGCGCATGCTGCACCAACAGACTATTGAACTCGCCGTAGTCGACGAAATCCTGCCATCTCATCATGTCGGCGTGGCCGACGATCACCCGGTCGACATTGCGGATGCCGGCGACTGCCTTGCCGATGGTTTCGCCATAGGCAAGTCCGCTGCCGCCGTTGTTGGTGTCAATGAGCGGCAACCCCTTCATCGCGAACAGATCGCCGGTGTGCATGACGCGCGCATTGCGGAACACCACCAGCGTATCGCCATTGGTATGCGCCGGGCCGAAGTAGTACAGATCGACCGCTTCCTTGCCGCTGAACAGGGTCAACCGATCCTTGTAGGTACGGTCCGGCAGACCCACCTTGCCCGCCGCAACCTTGAAGTTGTCCATCTTCTCCATGCTGGCGCGGGCGTTCTCCTGCACGATGATTTCGACATTGGCCGGGAACTGCTCATTGCTGCCAGTGTGATCGGGATGCGTATGTGTATTGACGATATGCGTCACCGGCTTATCGGTGACCGAACGGATCTGGTCGATCAGGCCCTGGCCGTTGCCCGGCAGTTTGGTGTCGACCAGCAGCACGCCATCGCCGCGCACCCAGACCGCGCTGTTGCCGCCGGCGCCGGGGATGCGGTACAGGTTGTCGGCCACTTTTTCGATGCTGCCCAACGGCGGAAAGGTGAAACCGCCGGCGCGCTGCGGTTCCTGCTGCCCCGCCACGGCCATTGCCAGCAATCCGGCACCAATCACCGAACCCAGTATCAGTATGCGTTTCATGTCGACACCCCCGTGAACCATATTCTTTGAATGAACCACCACGTTCCGGCCAGCATCACCATCACCGAACCGGACCAGACCACCCGGTGCATGGCGAGCTCGCTGTGACGGCGCAGCAACGCCAGTAAAGCCGCCACCGGCAACACGATGACCAGCTGACCCAGTTCGACTCCCACGTTGAATGAAGCCAGCGACCAACCCAATGCATTGCGCGGCAGGCCGAACTCTAGCAGCACGGATGCAAAGCCGAAACCGTGGATCAGCCCGAAGAACCCGGCCAGCCAGGGACGCAGGTCGCGTTGCGCCGTCCGGGCCTGCCCGGCGTTGCGCGCCTGGGCCACGAGCAGGTTGTCGAGCCCCACCACCACGATGCTGAGCGCAATCGCCGGTTCGACCAGCCGCGGCGCAATCTGCACCAGGCCCGTTGCCGCCAGCGACAGTGTGATGCTGTGCCCCAGCGTGAAGGTGGTGATGATCAGGGCCAGCCGTCGCAGCCCGCCGCCCAGCAGCAGCAGGCCAAGCAGGAACAGGATGTGATCGGGCCCGATCAGGATGTGGTGGACACCGGAGGCCACGAAGGTGCGCACCAGACTCCAGCGGCCCTGTGTACCGCCGCTGTAATACACCAAGGTGTCGTGGCCGGCATCGAGAATGGACTGATGCCGCAGCGCGCCGGCTTCGTAGATGTTGATGAAGCTCTGGTGTTGCGGGTCGTAGGGAAACAGCACCGTCTGCAGATCGATGCGCCCCGGCCGCAGGACGCCGAAATCGAACGACAGACGCAGGCTCTGTCGCTCTGGCAGCACCACGATGTCGCCCCAGCGGGGTGCCAGCGACACACCGTCGATCTGCCAGTAAAGGCGTGGCTGAAGGATGCCGAGCAATCGCTCGCGCTGCAGCTGCGCTACCTGTGCATCCAGCAGGGTATTGGGCTCGGCGATGCCCAGTTCATGTGCGGCGTCGAAATCGTGCAACGTCAGTGTGCCGCGCAGCCCATCCCCTTGCAGGTACAGGTCGACAAAGCTGTAAGGCGCTGGGTGAGTCCATGCGGCCGACGCGCCGCACAGCAGGACAACCAGGAAAACCAGTCGCATGCCCGCCGACGCGGGCTCAGTCCTGCGACGCGTCGTCCGGAGTCTCGCCGCCTGCATCACCCTTCTGCACGCGTGCATAGATTTCTTCGCGCTGCACCGGGATTGACTTGGGCGCATCGATGCCGATGCGTACCTGATTGCCCTTCACGCGCAATACCGTCACCACCACATCATCGCCAATCATCACGGTTTCGCCGACGCGGCGCGTCAGAATCAGCATGCATCCTCCGGAAGTCGGGGCGCAGTCTGCCAGAGCGGTTGTCAAGAAACGTCACGAAACGATCAGTCGCTGCTGGACCGCGGGAACCACACTGGCCAGCGCCTGATCCAGACGCTGCGGATCGTTGCCACCGGCCTGTGCGAAATCGGCGCGGCCACCGCCCTTACCACCGATCTGCGCCGCAATGGTACCGACCAGTTCACCCGCCTTGATCTGCTTGCAGAGATCGGCCGTGACGCCGGCGACCAGGACTACACGGTCTGCGCCCTCGACACTGGCCAGCACGATCACCGCCGAGCCCAGCCTGCTCTTCAACTGATCCACGGCATTGCGCAATGCACCCGCATCCGCGCCTTCGACGCGTGCGGCAATCACCTTGACCTTGCCCACGGCCACCGCGCTGCCCGCCAGGTCAGTGCCCTGCCCCGAGGCCAGCTTGTCCTTGAGTGCGCGCACTTCCTTTTCCAGCGCGCGATTGCGCTCCAGCTGCTCGCGCACCTTGTCGACCACGTCGTCGCGGCCACTGCGCACCAGGCCGGCCACTTCGCGCAATGCGGTTTCGGTGCGCGCGACATGATCCAGCGCGCCCTGTCCGGTGACGGCCTCGATGCGGCGCACACCGGCGGCCACCCCGGATTCGCTGATGATGCGGAACAGGCCGATGTCGCCAGCGCGCTGCACATGCGTACCACCGCACAGCTCGGTGGAGAAATCGCCCATGGCCAGCACACGCACCTGACTGTCGTACTTCTCGCCGAACAGCGCCATGGCGCCCGCGGCCACCGCCTGCTCGTAATCCATCAGGCGGGTCTCGGCGGCCGCGTTGTGGCGGATCTGCTCGTTGACCAGCTTTTCGATCTCGGCCAGCTCTGCCGGCGTCACGGCCTGGAAGTGCGCAAAGTCGAAGCGCAGCCGGTCCGGGGCCACCAGCGAACCTTTCTGCGTCACATGCGTACCCAGCACGCGCCGCAGCGCCGCATGCAACAGATGCGTGGCCGAGTGATTCAGGCGTATCGCCATGCGGCGCGCGCCATCCACTTCGGCCTGCAGGGTGTCGCCGACACGCACCGTGCCGCTGTCGAGCCGGCCGATATGCGAGTGGGCCTGGCCACGCTTCTGCGTATCGCCGACCATGAAGCGCGCAGTGTTGCTGCGCAGTTCGCCGGCATCGCCCAGCTGGCCGCCGGATTCGGCATAGAAAGGCGTGCTGGCCAGCACCACCTCGCCATCCTGTCCGGCTGACAACTGATCGACCATCGCGCCATCGCGCAGCAGCGCCGCAACACGACTCTGGCCGTTCAGCGATTCGTAGCCGGAAAATTCACTGCGTGCATCCAGCTGCACGCCGCCGCGCAGGTCCACGCCAAAGCGGCTGGCCGCGCGCGCACGTTCGCGCTGCACCTCCATCTCGCGCTCGTAGCCGGTCATGTCCACGGCCAGGTCGCGCTCGCGCGCGATGTCGGCGGTCAGATCGGGCGGAAAACCATAAGTATCGTGCAGCAGGAACAGCAGCGCGCCGGGCACGGTGTTGCCGCCGGCCTGCTGCATGCGGGTCTCGAACTGCTTCATGCCCGCATCGAGCGTCTCTGCGAAACGCTCCTCTTCCGCGCGCAGCACGCGCTCGATCTGCGTGGTGCGCTCCGCCAGTTCGGGATAGGCGTCGCCCATCACGCGCGCCAGCACCGGCACCAGCTTGTAGAAAAACAGTCCGCTCTGCCCCAGCTTGTAGCCATGGCGGATGGCGCGACGCACGATACGGCGCAGCACATAGCCGCGTCCCTCGTTGGACGGCACCACGCCGTCGAGGATCAGGAAGCAGGCCGCGCGGATATGGTCGGCGATCACTCGCAGCGAGGGCGATGACGGCTCCTGTGCATGGGTGACCTCGGCCGCCGCGGCAATCAGGTCACGGAACAGATCGATGTCGTAGTTGGAATGCACGCCCTGCATCACGGCAGCCATGCGCTCCAGTCCGGCACCGGTGTCCACCGAGGGCCTGGGCAGCGGCTTCATGCTGCCGTCGGTCTCGCGCTCATACTGCATGAACACCAGATTCCAGATCTCGACGAAGCGATCGCCATCCTCGTCGGGCGAGCCCGGCGGGCCACCGGGAATCGACGGACCATGGTCATAGAAGATTTCGGTGCAGGGACCGCAGGGGCCGGTATCGCCCATGGCCCAGAAGTTGGACTTCTCTCCCAGCCGCGTGATGCGCTCGGGCCGCACGCCGGCCTCGCTCTCCCACAGTTGCGCGGCCTCCTCATCGTCCTTGTAGACGGTGACCCACAACCGCTCGGGTTCGATCTTCAGCACGCCGGTGACGAACTGCCAGGCGAAGCGGATGGCGTCGCGCTTGAAGTAGTCGCCGAACGAGAAATTGCCCAGCATCTCGAAGAAAGTGTGATGCCGCGCCGTGTAGCCCACATTCTCCAGATCGTTGTGCTTGCCGCCAGCCCGCACGCAGCGCTGGCTGCTGGCCGCGCGCTGGTAGCCGCGCATCTCCTTGCCGAGAAACACATCCTTGAACTGCACCATGCCGGCGTTGGTGAACAGCAGCGTGGGATCGCTGCCGGGCACCAGCGATGAAGAGGCCACCACGGCATGGCCCTGTTCGCGAAAGTAGTCGAGAAACGCGCGCCGCACATCGGCCGCGCTCATCACAGGCGGTTTGCTGATGGTCATGAATCCAGGTCGAGATCGGGCCCGAGGGCAGAGCGGATATGATCGGCGGAAAAGCCCCGATATTGCAAAAATCTTGCCTGCCGCGCCTTGTCACGCCAGTTCTTCGGCACGCTCAACCCGAACTTGCGGATGCGCACTTCGCGCGCGCGCTGCGCCCAGTCGCCGGCCGATTCCAGCGCCGCTTCGATCAGCGTGTCTTCGAGATCGAAACCGGCGAGATCGCGGCGGATGCGCAGCGGGCCATGACCCCGTTCGGCGTGATAGCTGGCGAAATGGGCCGCATAGCGCGCGTCATCGAGGAAGCGGTGCTCGATGAGGTCGGAGATCACCGCATGCACGGCGGCAGCCGAATAGCCCTGCCCGCGCAGTTTCTGCGTCAGCTCGCCGCTGCTGTAATCGCGTCGCGCCAGCAGCGCCACCGCTGCGGCGCCGATCTCGCCCTCATCGGCGGCCTGCTCGGCCGGCAGCCGCTGGTCAGCAGCGCGCCCGAAGCGCTTAAGCGGTCTTTTCCTGCTCGACACGCTTGGCGGGCAACAGCTTGGCGCGGATCTGCTCTTCGATCTCTGCAGCGATCTTCGGGTTCTGCTGCAGGAAGGTGCGGGTATTGTCCTTGCCCTGACCGATGCGCTCGCCCTTGTAGCTGTACCAGGCGCCGGCCTTGTCGATGATGCCGTTGTTGGAGCCCAGCTCGATGATTTCGCCTTCGTGCGAAATGCCGGCGCCGTACATGATTTCGAACTCGGCTTCGCGGAACGGCGGCGCCACCTTGTTCTTCACCACCTTGACGCGGGTCTGGTTGCCCACCACTTCTTCACCATTCTTGATGGCGCCGATGCGACGGATGTCGAGGCGCACCGAGGCGTAGAACTTCAGCGCATTGCCGCCGGTGGTGGTTTCGGGATTGCCGAACATCACGCCGATCTTCATGCGGATCTGGTTGATGAAGATCACCATGGTGTTGGAGCGCTTGATGTTGCCGGTCAGCTTGCGCAGCGCCTGGCTCATCAGGCGGGCATGCAGGCCCATCTGCATTTCGCCCATCTCGCCTTCGATTTCAGCCTTGGGCGTCAGCGCGGCCACCGAGTCGATGACCACCACGTCGACGGCGCCCGACCGCACCAGCATGTCGGTGATTTCCAGCGCCTGCTCGCCGGTGTCCGGCTGACTGACCAGCAGGTCCTGGATGTTGACGCCCAGTTTCCCGGCGTAGGCCGGATCGAGCGCATGCTCGGCGTCGACAAAGGCGGCGGTGCCGCCGGCTTTCTGCACTTCGGCCACCACCTGCAGCGTCAGCGTGGTCTTGCCCGAAGACTCGGGCCCATAGATCTCGATGACGCGGCCGCGAGGCAGACCGCCGACACCCAGCGCGATGTCCAGCCCCAGTGAACCGGTGGGGATGGCTTCGACATCCCAGATGGCCGGGGCGTCGCCGAGACGCATCACCGAGCCCTTGCCGAACTGTTTTTCGATCTGGCTCAGCGCAGCAGCCAGGGCCTTCTTGCGGTTGTCGTCCACGCGCGCTTCGATTCGTGCATCCATGTGAAAGCCCCTCTGTGAGTGGCCGGAATTATCACATAAGGCGGCGCTCACCGCGGGTCGAAAAACTGCTGCGGATGTGCCGGAACTCAGCGCAGCGGCCAGCTGTGGAGCACCGCGTAGCGCGAGCTGCCGGTGCGCGCGGGACGGCTCTCGGCCAGGCAAAAACGTGCGGCACTGACTGGCACTGGCGACAGGCGACGCAGCCCTGCCACCAGCGACCGTGGCAGATGGCGCGCCAGCGTGATGTGTGGAACGAAGGGCCGCCGTTCAAGGACCACGCCCAACCCTTCGGCCAGCGCACGCAGCTGTCGGTGCAAGGCCTCGGCGGCAGCATTGGGCACGGCCACCGCTGCGCATATCCGGCCACCCTGCCAACACTCCAGTGCATTGAAGCGCAGCGACAGCGGTCTGGCCCGCACCCTGGCCGCCGCCGCACACAGAGCAGGCAGACGCGCCTCGGGTACTGCGCCCAGGAACAACAGCGTGATGTGCAGGTCGGCGCTGTGGACGGTGCGACCAGCCTGCGCCGGCAGCTGCTGGCAGCGCAGCGCTTCCAGCGCGCGCAGCGCGGTGCGGTCGGGCCACAACGCAAAGAACAGGCGGCGCGACCTTGCCGGACCCGGTTGCTGTCCTATAGTCGGCGCTGTCATCGTCGCCGATTCTAGGGGAAGACCGGACCTTGACCCGCCATCTCACCACGCTGCTGCTGGGACTGGCCGCCACCACGGCGGACGCCGCCATCGTGGACAGCATCCATCAGTTGCGGCAGTCGGGTTGCGGCGCGCGGCGGCCACCCCCGGCCCTGCACGCTGATCGCACCTTGCTTCGCGCGGCGGAGCTGTGGTCACAGGGGCGGACGCTGGATCAGGCACTGCGCGACGCCGGCTACCGCGCCGACTCCATCCACGCGCTGCGCATTGAGGGGAGCGATCGCCAGGTGCTGGCCCAGCTGCGTGCGCAGGCCTGTCCGCAGCTGCGCGACGCTTCGCTGCGCGATCTGGCCGTCTTCGAAAAGGGTCAGCGCCATTGGATCCTGCTGGCGCGACCGTACCAATCACCGCCCGTCGCCGATCGCGCGGCGATAGCCTTGCAAGTGCTTGAAATTGTTAACAAGGAGCGCTCCCACGGCCGCCGCTGCGGCAACCAGACCATGCCCGTGGTGGCCCCGCTGCGCCTCTCGGAAGTACTGGCCGGCGCCGCCGGATCCCACGCCCGCGAGATGGCCAGGCTGAACCGCCTGGATCATCGCGGCATCGCTGGCAGCAGCGCCGCCGACCGGGCCCGTCGTGGCGGTTACCGGCCAAGGCTGATTGGCGAAAACATTGCCGTGGGCGCCGAGACCGCGGCCGAGGTCATGCAGGGCTGGTTGGCCAGCCCCGGCCATTGCGAGAACCTGATGGATGCGCGCTTCACCGAGATGGGTCTGGCTTTCGCCGACGGCGGACCGGGTTCGGGCGGTGTCTACTGGGCGCAGCTGTTCGGCGCGCCGCTGCTGCGCTGAACCGCGGCTTCGATCAGCTGCAGCGCTTTCATCACCGCCTGGCGGCGCACGGCCTCGCGGTCGCCGGCAAACCGGCAGGCTTCGCTGTCCAGGCCGGCGGATTGCGCCAGCGCGAACCAGACCAGTCCTACAGGTTTGTCGGACGTGCCGCCATCCGGCCCCGCGACACCGCTGATGGCGACGGCCAGCGTGGCGCCACTGGCCAGCAACGCGCCCAGCGCCATCTGTTCCACCACTTCGCCGCTCACAGCGCCGTGTGCAGCAAGAATTTCCGGTTTCACACCCAGATCCTGCTGCTTGGCCTCATTCGAATAGCTGACATAGCCGCGTTCGAACCATTGTGAGCTGCCGGGCACGTCGGTGATGAGCTTGGCCAGCCATCCGCCGGTGCAGGACTCGGCCGTGCAGAGCCGCAACGCATCGCGGCGCAGGACGATGCCGATACGCAGTGCGAGCTGATAGAGTTCGTCGTCACTTGCCACAGTGCCATTCTAGACATCATGGCCGGATCGAAAAGCTGGACTTTGCCAGCCAGGCTGCGCCCCAAGCCGGAGTTGCTGGCCTTCGACGTCGAGGCCGCCCTGCGCTCGATGGTGCTGCTGCGCGCTGAAATTCCCGAGGACGCCTTCACCGCGGGCCCGCTCGGCGTGGAGCGCGTCGGGCATGGCACCGTTATCGAAAGCGGCGGCCGCAAGGTGGTGCTGACCATCGGTTACCTGATTACCGAAGCCGAGTCGGTGTGGATCACCACGCATGACAACCAGGTGGTCGAAGCCCATGCGCTGGCCTACGACTACTCCACCGGCTTCGGGTTGGTGCAGCCGCTGCGGCCGCTGGATCTGCCGTCGCTACCGCGCAGCAGCGCCGCCGCGCTGGAGATCGGACATGAGGTGACGGTGCTCGGGCACGGCGGCCTCTCGCACTCGCTGACCACGCAGCTGATCGCGCGTCATGAATTCGCCGGCTACTGGGAGTACCTGCTCGAAGATGCGCTGTACACCGCACCGGTGCACCCGCTGTGGGGCGGCAGCGCCATGCTGGACAACCGCGGCCGGCTGGTGGCCATCGGGTCCTTGCTGGTGCAGCAGCAGGACAGAAGCAGCGAACACGATGCCAATCTGTTCGTGCCTGTCGATACGCTGGAGCCGGTACTGGAGGATCTGCTGCGCTATGGCATGGCCACGCAGCCGCCACGCCCGTGGCTGGGCGTGTATTCCAGTGAAGAAAGCGACCGCGTGGTGATCGCCGGGCTGATTGCGCGCGGACCGGCCCATGAAGCCGGCATCAGCCTGGGCGACACCGTAATGGCGGTGGCAGGCGCGCCGGTGGACTCCATTGCCAATTTCTACCGCGCCATCTGGAGCCAGGGACCGGCGGGTACACCGATTCCACTGACAGTGCTGCGCGATGAACAGCCGGTGGACATCGTGGTGAAATCGGCCAACCGCCTGCTGCATCTGAAGCAGCCGCAGCGGCACTAATCGCCGAGAATGCGCAGCAGATTGCCGCTCCACACCGCGGCAATGTCGCGATCGGAAAGTCCGGCCTGACGCAGCGTCGCAGTGATGCGCGGATAGGCCGTAGCGTCTTCGAATCCGGTCACGCCGCCGCCATCGAAATCAATGCCGATGCCAGTGTGCTGCACACCCGCTACCTGGATCACATGCAGCAGATGGGCGACGAAGTGTTCGTAGGTGGGCTGCGGCACCGGCCAGCGGCGATCCACTTCGGCCAATGCGCGTGTCAGCTCACGGCGCCCTGCCAGCGTGCGCGGCATACCGAACTGTTGCCGTAGCCGCGCAATCTCGGCGTTGCGCTCCGGACTGGCCGGCCGCTCGAGCAGATAGTCCGGATAGGCCGGCACCTGGATCACGCCGCCGTGCGCGGCAATAAGCCGCAGGCGCTCGTCGTCCACATTGCGCGGATGATCGAACACAGCCCTGGCGCCCGAGTGCGACAGCACGATGGGACGCGACGACAGTTCGAGCAGCTCATCGAGCACTGCGTCCGAGGCATGTGAGGCATCGATCAGGATGCCGAGCCGGTTCGCTTCACGCACCCAAGCTCGACCGGCGGCAGTCAGCCCCGGCTCCTCTGGTCGCAGCGCATCGGTACTGGAAGTGCCCAGATCGTTATTGCGGAAGTGCACCGGACCGGCCATGCGTACGCCGCGCGCATGAAACTCGCTCAGCAGTTCCGGCCGGTTGCCCACCGGATAGCCGTTTTCCATGCTCAGGAAGACCACGCGCTTGCCGGCAGCGGCAATGCGCCGTGCATCCGCAGCGGTCAAAGCAATCTCCGCCAGGTCGCGGTGCCGCGCGACCATGGCATGGATTTCATCGAGCCGCGCATGCGCCGCGGCACGGGCTGCGGCACGACCCTCATCGGTGAGCGGACCTTGTGGAATGAAGGTGGCGAAGAAGCCGCCATCGAGACCACCTTCGATCATGCGCGGAATGTCGACCTGGGAACCGTCGTCCTCCCGACGATGCCGCTCGGCGAAGTCCCAGCCATCCACGCCGAAGTACATCGGCGTATCCAGATGGGAGTCCAGCGTCAGCAGCCGCCGGTGCAGTACGCCCGTAGTGCTGCAGGCACTCGCTGCCAGCGACAGCGCCAACAGCAGCATTGCGCGATGCGGCCAAGTGATGGCTGTGCGAGTCATGACGGTCGATGATGAAGGTGGCCGAAGGCATTGTCACCCGCTGCTGACCGCATCGTTATTGCCGTGTGCCTGGCGCATAATCGCTGCGGTGAAACCAATGTCTGGGAATAGCTGATTTGAGTCCGGGAACTGGCGGGGCGGAACATACTCCCGTTGTGTAGCTAGAGATATGCGTCAATTAGGTGAAATGCACGTTTTTCCCTTGTTTTATAGTGGTTTCGCGCATCTACGCCACTCCACGCTGGAGCGCGTTTTGGGCGTGGATTGGCATGGCTTGGCGATGAAATTGTCCCAAATTTGTCCCAAGAAATCGGCTGGAAAACTGGAGCACATCCCGGCGTGTGTTGACGTACTTTGCTGACGTTCGTTGACGCCATCGGCAGCTCGCTCCAGCATCACAGAATGGCTGGAAAACATAACGGACGGGATCGTTTCGCAAGCATCCGCCGAAGACTGTCTTCCATTTCTCTCCGCCGTTTCTGCACGTCACTTTCGCGGAGTCGAAGATTCTCCGTTGCCGCGCGAAGTTGTCGAGGGCTTCCGGATCCGCGCCATTGCTCTGTGCCGCCATGCACCGCACCCCAAGACATGACGAAATGACCGGCTGGCGAGTCAGGCGGTAACCGTGCCTCAAGTGCGCCGCGCATGTTGTCGATTGCACTCGCTGCGACCGCAGCCGCGTTAAGCCACGCCGCGCCGTCTTCCCCTGCCGCGGGAGGATTGACGATGTAGTCGAGCAACGCGACTCGATTGAAGGGCACCATCTCGAACAACTCATTGAGCTGCAGCCGCAGCTCTCGCATCTTCGATGGCGATGACTTCGTTGACATCACACGAGCCTGGTCAGCACTAGAGTACGCACACTTCGCCTCAAGCGCGACGAGATAGTCCATCGGCGGAGGCCACTGGAGTCCGCCTGTCGCGGCGAGTTCACGCAACGCGAAGTAGATGTGTTGGCCTTCGGGTAGCTCAGGCGCATCGGACTGATACTTAATTCTCAGTGGTTCCAGCGCCTTCAGATCCTCGAACACCAAGCGGCCGGCGACAAGATCCACGTCTCCTTCACGGCCCGCAACGAGCTCTCCATGAGGGACTCCAAGCGTGGCCCAGTACAGACCAGACGGCAGTCCAAGCTGCGCCAGCAGCTCGTCTAGCATGAACGGCGTGTCGCAGAAGCGCCTCAGCACTTCGTTCTCGCGCCACTGGCCATCAACATCGATCAGGTACTCGTCTGCCACTTCTAGTGCACACCGTTGCGGTTCGGCCCAGCCGATTTTCCAGGGGTCATGCCTCGCAATACTTCCAGATAAACTCTCCGGAAAAATCCACGAACCACAAGAAAATCTCGTGGCATCGGTCCGCTCTCTTGTTGGCCTCCGCCTCAATGTCGCCCTGCTTCGGGATACCCCAAATCTGATGACAGACCACGTTGTTCACGACGCTGTCGGCAACCTTGAAATACCATATGTGGGCCGTGCTGCCACGGGTGATGGGAGATGTGTGATCCTTGGTACGGGCAGCCAAGTCTGACAGCGCCCTATCTATTAGCTTTCCACTCTCGTCATAGTGAAACGTCAAGTTGTGGCGAATCTGGCCAACCAGCTCCTCAAACTCTCGATGACGTGCCCCACCCTTCAGGAAGTCTTCGAGCTTTCGGAAGGATGACTGTGTTTGTGGATCTGATTGATGCACGAGATTCATAAGCAAGGGATCGTCCCGGATTGCTTGTATGACTTTCAAACCCTCGTTGAGATGCGCGAGCTGTGCACGGACGAAATACATGCCGGCGCCGGTCTGACGCGACTTCTTGTTCGGCGGTTGCTCCTTCTTCCACTCAGTCAGCGCTTGATTGGCGAGAGAAAGATCGTTGCACGCCATCATGAGCTTGATCACGGTCGCTGCGCTCTTGCCATGGGCACGTAGCATCCGAAAGTCTATGTACCTTGTTGTGCTGCGAGACATGAGTAGGTCAGGCGCGATCGAGCAGTGATGAGAGAAATGAAAACTCAAGGCAACACACTGCATCAATCTGTCGCCGGACGTGATCGTGGGTACTGGGTTCGTGAGTCGCTAAGCAAAGGTAGTAGTTCCTACCCTCATGCTGAGCGAACACGATCCATTCGCCGGTTAGCGCCTTCGCAGTCGCAAGACGTTCGAGGTTGCCGCCGATCACGTCGTTGACTAGCGCAGGGATATCCTCCGCAGTCAGGTATCGTGTTTCGCCGGCCGCTTCAGTTTCCCGAATTCTTTGCTCGAATAGCGGCATGCCGTGTCGATTGAGTCCCTTCTGTACGTTCATCGCAGTGGCGCGTAATCCGTCTTCCAAGTAGTGCTTGTGCCACAGGCCCTTCAGTGGCTGATGCTTGTTCTGTCTTGGCGGCTTAAGCTGGCTAGGCGGCCCTATTCCCTCCAACGCTCGTATTTCATGCACGACCTTGGCCGGGTTTAGCACGCCCGCCTTGACGCTGCCGAACAGACCAAGGACCAGCAACAAGCTGTAGCGACCTGGCGCCGCTTGTTCCAGCCCGATCTGGTTGGCGAATTCTTGTAGTTCGGCGGTGATGTCCTTGCCATCCTCTGTTCTCGCGCTAAATTTCTGAACCATAGGCATCAGATGCGCGTCCATCCCGCGCGTGGCTTCCAGCGCCAATCCCCTTCCGCCTCCTCGATCAGCGGCAGCAGAAATCGCTCCAGATCGGCGACCACTGTCGCCAGTTGCTCTGGCGCTGCCGCCATCCGCTCGCGGGTCAGGAAGGTCCGCCACTGGCCGCCCCAAGTTTCGATATATGCCTCACTCAATCCGGTCGGCTTCTCCTGCGGTAGCTCCGTCTCGCGCCGCGCAAAGGTCTGATGGACGGCCTCGGCCAGGGGTGTCCTCTCCAGCTCGAACGTCTCGGCGATCAACCACAGGTCGTAATAGTCCTTCAACCGGCTGTTGGTGATGCCGCGGACAGCAAGAGCATGGAACTTCTCGGCGACCACCGTCTCGATCGGATAAGCCCGCACGCGCGGTGCCGGCGCGTCGAGCAGCGCCGGATAGTCGATCTCGATGGGACCAGGGGTAATCGCATCGCCAAAGCCCACATCGATCTGGATCGGGATGCGGGCGCCGGCGATCGTGGCTTGGGTGCGTACTCGCACACCGCCATACTCAAGGTCCTCGCGGATCGGCGCGACTTCGAGTCCATCGACATCGAAGGCCACGCCATCGTCGTCGACGGGCTGGGTCAGGATCGCGCGAAAGGTATCGCCAATCGCCTCGGGAGTGTTATCGCCATAGCTGAGCAGGTCCAGGTCGCGCGTCGGCCGAAACGGCGCTTCAACCCACGTCACGAACAGCATCGCGCCCTTGAGGATAAATCGGTTGCAATGCTCCGAGCGGCTCAACCGATACAACAGTCTTTCCAGCGCATAGCGCGTCAGCAGGATCTGGAAATCGGTGCGCTCGTCGCGCGATCGCTGCAGCAACCGGGCACGCACCGAGGCACCGACGTTCTTCAGGGGTTCACGCGCCATCAGCCGCTATCGCTTCGACATAGGGTTTCATGGTTGACCAGACGCGGGCTTTCATGGCGTATCGCCACAGTTGGTCGCTCGTTGCCTTGCGCTGGCGCAGGCCCTCGCGCAGTCCTTCCATCGCCACGTCGATACCGACCTTGGCGCGATACCGGAAGCAATCGACGATGGTCCGTGCTGGATCGGTGATCGCCACCTCAATACCCTCGATGCGGTGGCGTTGGACACCTACGGTTAGAGCCGATCCCGCGAAGCGCACAAACCGGATCGGCGGATAGTCGATCCGCGGGCGCCAGGCGGTGCGCTCGATCGCCATCCACACGCTCGACGGCATCTGCAGGGTCAGCCCGTGGAACTGCAGCGCCGAGACCAGGCAGATGACGCCCTTGGGTACGAGGGCCGCCGCTTCGGCCAGCGCGCGGCGGGCATCGGCTGACCCCTCGGCGAGCTGGTACAGCCCCCGTGCCGGACGCACGACGATCCCCTCTCGGACCAGGCGCGCGAGCGTTTCCGGGCCGACGCCGTGGGCCGCGAAGTCCTTCAGCCGCATCATGGAACGGGCGCCCAGCAGTTCGAGGGCTTGGGCGCGTTGGGTACTGGTTGTGGCCAATGTGAGGTTTCCTCTGCTAGGTGACAATATAGCAGGGGTTTCCTCACATACGACAGGACCTCGAGATCACTCCAACCGGGCAGCGTGCGACACGGCCCCGCTGCCAGTTGCGACTCCCATAAGTGCGGTCTGCCATCGGCGAAGGCTATCTGATCCACGCAAGCATAAACCTTGGCAAACTGTCCCAAATTTGCCCCATCGTCGAATTAGTAAATTTACAGGTTATTGTTTTTTAAATGGAAAATACCAATACAAGCACACACACCGCCCACACCCCGGTGATGCAGCAATACCTGCGCATCAAGGCGCAGCATCGCGATGCCCTGCTGTTCTATCGCATGGGCGATTTCTACGAGCTGTTCTACGACGATGCGCGCCGCGCCGCGGGCCTGCTCGACATTGCGCTGACGGCGCGCGGCCAGTCGGCCGGCGAGCCCATTCCGATGGCCGGCGTGCCGGTGCACAGCGTCGACGGGTACCTCGCCAAGCTGGTAAGGCGGGGCGAGTCGGTGGCCATCTGCGAACAGATCGGCGATCCGGCCAAGTCCAAGGGACCGGTGGAGCGGCAGGTGGTGCGCGTGGTGACGCCGGGCACGCTGACCGACGAGGCGCTGCTGGAACAGCGTCGCGAAGCGTTGCTGGTGGCGCTGCTGCGCGATGGCGAGAAATTCGGACTGGCCTGGCTGGAGCTGGCCTCGGGCCGCTTCACGGTGCTGCAGGGCCACGGGCCCGCCATGCTGGCCGCGGAACTCGAGCGGCTGCGACCCGCCGAGCTGCTGGCGCCGGAACAGCAGCTGACGCCCGATGGTCGCGCGCTGGCGGGCCTGGCGCTGGGCACGACGGCCGTGCTGCGTTCGCGGCCGCCCTGGCAGTTCGAGCTGAGTTCCGCCTCGCGGCTGCTGACCGATCAACTGGGCACGCTGGACCTGCGCGGGTTCGGTGTCGACGAATTGCCGCTGGCCATCGCTGCCGCCGGCGCGTTGCTGCAATATGTGCGCGACACGCAGAAAGCAGCGCTGCCGCATATCCGCGCGCTCAGCGTCGAAGAACATGGCGAAGCACTGGCGCTGGATGCCGCCACCCGCCGCAACCTCGAACTCGACATCAGCCTGAACGGCAATGAATCCGCCACGCTGCTGGCGGTGCTGGACACCAGCGTCACCGCCATGGGCTCGCGCGCGCTGCGGCGCTGGCTGAACCGACCGCTGACCAATCGTGCCCTCCTTCGACAACGTTACCAGGCCATCGGCACGCTGCAGAACAACCGCTCCTTCGAATCACTGCAGCAGGCATTGCGCGGCGTGGGCGATATCGAACGGGTGCTGGCGCGCGTGGCGCTGCGTTCGGCGCGACCGCGCGATCTGGTGCAGCTGCGCGCGGCGCTGGCCCAGTTGCCGGCGCTGCGCCGTCTGCTTGCCCCGCTCGACGCGCCGCTGCTGGCCGAACTGCATGCCGACAGCGCCGACCACCAGCAGGAACAGCAGCTGCTGACGCAGGCCATCGCGGTCGAGCCCGGCAATTTCCTGCGCGACGGCGATGTGATGGCCGCCGGCTACGATGCCGAGCTCGATGAGCTGCGCCTCATCTCTTCCAACACCGACGGCTATCTGCTGCAGCTGGAACAACGCGAGCGCGAACGCACCGGCATCGCCAACCTGAAACTGGGCTTCAATCGGGTGCAGGGCTTCTTCATCGAAGTGTCGCGCGCGCAGGCCGAGCGCGTGCCGGCCGATTACCTGCGCCGACAGACCGTCAAGTCGGCCGAACGCTTCATCACGCCCGAGCTGAAGAGCTTCGAGGACAAGGTGCTGGGCGCGCGCGAAAAGGCGCTGGCACGCGAGAAGGAATTGTATGACGCGCTGCTGACGCAGCTGATCGACCGGCTGGGTCCGCTGCAGTCCACCGCCATGTCGCTGGCCACACTGGATGCGCTGTGCGCGCTGGCCGAGCGCGCACTGACGCTGTCCTGGAGCGAACCGCAGCTGGTGGCCGAACCGCTGCTGCGCATCGAAGGCGGCCGACACCCGGTAGTGGAGGCGCGCAGCAGCGCGCCCTTCGTGGCCAACGACCTGGCGCTGGATGATAAGCACCGCATGCTGATCATCACCGGTCCCAACATGGGCGGTAAGTCCACCTACATGCGGCAGACGGCACTGATTGCGCTGCTGGCGCATGTCGGGAGTTTCGTGCCCGCCACGCGCGCCCTCATCGGCCCGCTGGATCGCATCTTCACGCGCATCGGCGCCGCCGACGATCTGGCCGGCGGACGCTCGACCTTCATGGTGGAGATGACCGAAACCGCCAACATCCTGCACAACGCTACGGAAAAAAGCCTGGTGCTGATGGATGAGATCGGCCGCGGCACCAGCACCTTCGATGGGCTGTCGCTGGCCTGGGCGGTGGCGCGCGATCTGGCCACGCGCGTGCGCGCCTTCACGCTGTTCGCCACGCACTACTTCGAGCTGACCGCGCTGGCGCAGCAGCTGGACAGCTGCGTCAATGTGCATCTCGATGCCACCGAGCACGGCGACTCGCTGGTGTTCCTGCATGTCGTGCGCGAAGGCCCGGCCAATCGCAGCTATGGACTCACGGTGGCGCAGCTGGCCGGCGTGCCGCGCCCGGTGATCACGCGCGCCCGCGCCTATCTCGCGGAACTGGAAGCGGCGCGCGATGCCAGCCGACCGCCGGCGCCGCCCTCGCCTTCACCGCAGAATGAACTACCGTTGTTCGCGGCACCGGTGACCGCCGCGCCCGAACCCAGCGCCGTCGAAGCGCGGCTGGCGGCCATCAATCCCGACGACCTCTCGCCACGCGAAGCCATCCAGTTGCTGTACGAGTTGCGGCGGCTGCTCGATTAACGCCGAAACCAGACCATTAGAAAAGCAGGATTGCCGCGCGGATCGCGAGGATGAGAAGCACAATCGACGCAATCATGAAAACGCCCAGGCGCGACATGACGTGATTGATTGTTACCTGGATCAGGCTGTGGACGACGCGAAGACCGACATAGGCCCAGGCCAGGCCAGCATTCAGGTCATTACCCGGATCGACAAGCGCCAGCGTCAACGCGGTGGCATAGAAGATCGTCGGCTGCTCCATCAGATGGTTGTAATTGTCCGCCTTCCAGCGAACTTCCGCAGGCATCTGGTTGATGAATTCGGAAACCGGGCGACGAGGGTCATATTGGATCTTGAGCCGGGTGATTGCCGGAATGCGCGTGGCGTAGAGCCAGGCCCACATCACCATGGACCAGCAGACCAGCGCAATCACCGGTGCCAAAATCGGGCTGTGCATGGAAATTCTCCCCTTCAGTGGCCGCAAGTCAGCTCGGCGCTGCTTGGTCTGAGAAGCGCACGAACAAAATGTATATACAAAATAGTTGTTGGGTCAAAGCGAGAGTAGGCAGAGCTGCGGATATTCAAACCTTGTTAGCGGCAGCGATCCACTGGAACGCGTGCGCCGCGCGTCGCGATGAGCAATCACCGGATCAACCACTCCGCGACGGCGTGAAGTGCCCGTACTCGAGAAAGCTGCCCACTTCATGCGCAACCCGCGCCGACAACAGCATGCCGGTGTGACTGACCGGCAGGCACAGATGCGCGCAGGCGCCGGGCAAGCGGGTCTCGGCCACGGTGACGGTGCCGTCATTGGGTTCGTCGAAGCCGGTGACCAGCCGCCCCAGGCTCACCGATTGTGTACCGGCGATGACACCCAGCTCGCGCCCTTCGAAACACCAGTTGCGTTGATGGGCATGCAGCAGCTCGGACGCCGCGGCCTGACCCAGCACTACGCGCCCGAAACGGAAGCGACCGATGCTGGCGGCCGCGCGACTGGCCAGCGCCGGCGTGCCGAGAAACACGGTACGACCCGGTGGCAGATCGTCATGACGTTCCAGGCAGCGCAGGATGGCCAGCCCGCCCAGACTGTGCCCCAGCAGGTGAACCATCGGGGCCTGCACCCCGCGGATCAGCGTATGCAGCGCGTCGGCAATCTCGTCCATGCGCAGCAGCGTCGACGCGTACGGGAAGTTGTGCCACTGATAGCCGCGCTCGGTCTCCAGACGCTTGCGCAATAAAAAGGCCTCGTGGCCGGACAGCCAGAGGCCGTGTACGTAAACAACTGCGGCATTCATCGCCGCGGCGTTCATCCCGCCGGCGGCGGCGTGCGCACCCGGATGTGCAGTTCGCGCAGCTGCGCCTCGCTGACTTCGGTGGGTGCGTCGGTGAGCAGACAGGCGGCCGTCTGCGTCTTCGGGAAGGCGATGACGTCGCGGATGCTGTCGGCGCCCCCCATCAGCATGGCAATGCGGTCCAGCCCGAAGGCGATGCCGCCATGCGGGGGCGCGCCGAAGCGCAGCGCGTCGAGCAGGAAGCCGAACTTGAGTTTGGCTTCCTCGGCGCCGATGCCCAGCAGCTCGAACACCGCCGATTGCAGCTCCTGGCGATGGATGCGCATCGAACCGCCGCCGATTTCGGAGCCGTTCAGCACCATGTCATAGGCCTGCGCCAGCGCTTCACCGGGGCTGGCGGCAAGCGTCGCCGGATCCAGATTCTTCGGTGAGGTGAACGGGTGATGCATGGCCACCCAGCGCTTCGCCTCGTCGTCGTACTCGAACATCGGGAAGTCCACCACCCACAGCGGGCGCCAGCCCTCGGCGACCAGTTTCAGGTCCTGGGCCACCTTGAGGCGCAACGCGCCCAGCGCATCGTTGACCACCTTGGTCTTGTCGGCGCCGAAGAACACCAGATCGCCATCCTGTGCGCCGGTGCGTTCGAGAATGCCGGCCACTGCGGCATCGTCGAGGAATTTGACGATGGGGGATTGCAGGCCATCGCGACCCTTCGCCCGCTCGTTGACCTTGATATACGCCAATCCCCTGGCGCCATAGCGCGCGACGAAGGCGGTGTATTCATCGATCTGCGAGCGTGGCAGCGCACTGCCGCCCGGCACGCACAGCGCGGCGACGCGACCCTGCGGGTCCTTGGCCGGTGCGGCAAACACCTTGAAGTCGCAGCCCGCCACCAGATCGGCGACATCCACCAGTTCCAGCGACACGCGCAGGTCCGGCTTGTCCGAGGCGTAGCGACGCATGGCCTCGGCATAACTGATGCGCGGGAAGGGATCGGGCAGCTGCACATCCAGCACCGAGCGGAACAGCAGTCGTATCAGACCTTCCATCAACTGCATCAGCGCTTCCTGCGACAGGAAGGAGGTCTCGATATCGAGCTGGGTGAACTCGGGCTGACGGTCGGCGCGCAGGTCCTCATCGCGGAAGCAGCGCACGATCTGGTAGTAGCGATCGAACCCCGACACCATCAGCAGCTGTTTGAAGATCTGCGGCGACTGCGGCAGCGCGAAGAACTTGCCGGCATGCGTGCGACTGGGCACCAGGTAATCGCGGGCGCCCTCGGGGGTGGCCTTGGTCAGCATCGGCGTTTCGATGTCGATGAAGCCCTGCTCGTCGAGGTAGTTGCGCATGGCGCGGGTGATGGCATGCCGCTGACGCAGCCGCTTGTTCATCACCTCGCGGCGCAGATCGATGTAGCGATAGCGCAGCCGCGTCTCCTCGCCGACATTCTCATCGAGCTGGAACGGCAGCGGATCGGAACGGTTCAGCAGCGCCAGCTCACCGGCGACGATCTCGATGCGGCCGGAGGCCAGATTGGCATTGGCGGTGCCGGTCGGCCGCTCGCGCACAGCGCCGGTGACGCTGATGACGAATTCGTTGCGCAGCTTCTCGGCTTCGGCGAACAGCGCCTGGGCCTCCGGGTTGAACACCAGCTGCACCAGACCTTCGCGATCGCGCAGATCCACGAAGATGACGCCACCGTGATCGCGCCGCCGGTGTACCCAGCCGGCCACCGTGACCGTCCGGCCGACCAGCTGCTCATTGACCTGTCCGCAATAATGGCTACGCATAAGGGCGCGGGATGTTACGGAGGCCGCCGGGTGCGCGCAACCGCACACCCGCCGATGGCAGGCCGGTCAGGGGCTGGGCCCGGTGCGCGCGTGATAGACGGTCAGCTCGGCCGATTCGCGCAGCAGATCGACGCGGTCGACCCGCACGCCCACCACCGTCAGTCCGGTGCGGCCGGCCAGATCCCGGTACAGCTCGACCTCGCGGCCCGGGGCCAGCAGCCCGACCTTGTCATAGACCATGGCCCGGTGATCGCGGCCGGCCCAGCGGGTGACCTCCAGCAGCGCCACCGACGCCACCAGCGCCACGTTCGCCAACAGCAGCAGCCCCAGACTCTTCTGGGCGCCGGGCATGCCATTGAAAATCGCCAGCCCGATGGCGGCAAACAGATAAGTCAGGTCGCGGATCGGAATCGATTCGGTGCGATAGCGCAGGATGCCGAACACGGCAAACAAGCCCAGCGCAAAGCCCAGTTCGATGGTCTGGCCCTGCGTCAGCATGCACAGCAGGAAGGTGACCAGGTTGATGACGATACAGCTGAAGACGTAGTCAGCGCGGCGGTGCCGCGGATAGTAGATCGCCAGGATCAGCAGCAGCACCGCCAGCAGATTCATGGTCAGCCGAACGGACAGCAGCTGCAGTTCGGTAGCCGGAATGATCCAGCTCATGCCCGGCACTCGCCCCAGCGTTCCGGATGGGCGAACTGGCCGAGCACGGCCTTGAACCGCGCCAACGGCGCCGGCTCGGCCAGCGTCATCATCGCCGCCACATACTTGGACATGCGCACGCGGTGCACGCCTGCCCCATGCAATGCCAGCAGTGCCGGTGAATCCCCGACGCGATGCAGCTGCTTCAGTTCGATCAGCGCCGTATCACGCAGCGAACGCGCACCGCCGGCCGTGCCCAGCGAAATGTTCAGATCGACCGTCAGGCGCTCGTTGGCATCCCGCCCCAGCAGCGTCAGGCGCTGACAACTGGTCCAGGCGGTGAGCTGCACTTCGTGCTGCTGGCCGGTGCAGGCAGCGGCCCACTGCCTTTCTTCAGCCGACAGTTCGCTGCCGCCATAGGCGCGCGGCTGCAACCGCTTTTCAGTGCGGTCGCCGGGCTTGCGGGTTTTGACTTCCAGCATGCTGAGCCTGCGATCGGGATAGTGCCGGATTCGCAGCTTGTGCCGCGGCCGGCGGCCACGCAAATGATCGTGCAGGAACTGGTGGTCGGCGGTGTCGAAATACAGGGTCACATAGGTAGCCACCGGCTGCCCGGCCGAACGCAGCAGCACATGCGAGGGGGTCAGCGCCTGCAGCAGCTGCGGCAGCCGGGTCCGCGCCAGCTCGAACTTGCTGTCGATGCGACCCAGCAGCTGATGCGCTTCGCCGGGCTGATCGACGGACTGCAACATGCCCAGCGCCGACGGCAGGTCATCGATGCCACGCGGCAACGCCAGCTGCGTGGGACGCAGCTGTGGCGGAACAAGATGCAAAGTGTCGTGCACGGTCTTTATCGTTGAGCCGACCGATTGTTGCAACCGGTCGACAGCTTGCCGGCTGCGATGCGGAGCGGCAAGCGGGCACGGCCATGCTGCCGTAAAGAAATGTCGGCTCAGCGACGTTTTTTGGCAGCAGGCTTGCGGACGGGACGCCGCGCCGGGGTCTTCCCCCGCCGGCGTGCCGAGGCGGCCTTCGGTGCTGCCGTCTTGTCGGCCGCTGCAGTCTTGTCGGCCTTGGCTTCGCCCTTGTCGGCGGTACTGGCTGCGTCGGCAGCAGGCTTGGCCTTGTCATCCCCGGCTGGAGCCGCCGGTTCGCGCTCCTCGCCCACCAGGTTGCGCTTGTTTTCCTTGTCGGACTTGAAGTCGGTTTCGTACCAGCCCGAACCCTTGAGCCGAAACACCGGCGCCGAGATCAGGCGCTTGAAGCCGCCCTTGCCGCATGAGGGACATTTGCGCAGCGGTGTATCGGAGATCTTCTGCAACACCTCAGCGTAGTAGCGGCAGCTGGGGCATTCGTATTCGTAGAACGGCATGCGGTTGATTATAGCGAGGCAGCGGGGTGTGTTGGGTCTTGCCCATCTGTCCCGGACAAATTGCTGCTCGCGGGCGGCGCGCGCTGGGGCGTACCCCGCACGCCATCCACTGCACCAACGATCCGATTGAAGTTGCCGATCCGAACCTGCAGCAGCACTGTCACGCCCGAAAGTACACTGAGCTTGGGGTTGCCGGCTGTCCCGAGTGCACGGCTGCGAGCGTGAGGCGCGCCCGGCGTAGGCCGTATAGCGCTGAGCAAGCTTGCCTTGCGAAGCG